>QKDC01000156.1 GCA_003246755.1 Gemmatimonadota bacterium
TCATCTTCATCGCGGATATCGACGGGTCGGGTACACACCCCATCACGTCGGATACGTCAGATGCGGTTGGCTATCTCTTATCTCCCGATGGAACTCAGATCGCCTACACCACTCTCACGCAATCCAGCGGTGTCCTCGACCTGTCAATCGTGGGGATAGACGGAAGTGGTGCACGCACCCTGACGACGATGGCGGGCGAAGAGTACGTGGCCGATTGGTCTCCGGACGGATCCCGGGTCCTCTTTCGGAACAATGCGGATGGGCACTTTGACCTCTGGACCATTCCGGTGGCGGGTGGTGAAGCAACCAGACTCACCTCCATGCCCGGTGATGAGAATGGTCGTTGGTCCCCGGATGGCTCGCGGATTGTGGTGATGAACCGCGGTGACATTTACACCATGTCCGCAGAGGGCGGGGAGCCGACTCCACTGGTCGCCACTTCGTTCTTCGAAGGAGGCGCTCGCTGGTCGCCGGACGGTCGTTCCATCGCTTACACCAGGAACAGCGAGGGGACGTCCCTGCCGGCGGCGGTGACCCTGAGCTGCTGGTTGGGGATCCTGAGGATGACCTAAACCCACAGTGGTCCCCCGATGGCCGCTGGGTGGTGTTCCAGTCGCAGCGAGGCGGCCAGCCGGATCTCTGGGCCATCCCCGCCACCGGTGGGACGGCTGTCCGACTCACCAACGACAGGAATGACGAAAGGCTCAGTGATCGGGTCTGGTCGTCGGATGGGTCCCGTGTCGCATTCACCAGCTTCACGAACCGGAGCCACCTCTGGCAGGTCTCCGCTTCAGGAGGAACGCCAATCCAACTCACCGAAGGCCCGTACGACGAACTCGCCCCCCACGTCTCTCCCGATGGAACGGAGGTGCTCTTCCACACGTGGATGAACGGAATCTCGAATGTCGGGTTGGTCCCACTCGGAGGGGGAGAAGTTCGTCAACTCACCAATCTCCCCTCGAATGAAACCTGGCCGATGTGGTCTCCGGATGGCTCACACATCGCACTGACCTCCAACCGAGCCGCCAACTACCAACTCTACGTGATGCCTGCCACGGGTGGGGAGATGGTGCGTTTGAACAACGATTCGTCCGAAACCTACGGCGGACTGCAATGGTCACCCGACGGCAGCACCATCGCTTTCCAAGGAGAGCGTGAGGGAGGGGGTCTCTTCCTGGTGCCGGCCGAGGGAGGGCCGATCAGGACCCTAGTGAGCGGGATCTCTCTCAGCGACGTGGCCTGGTCCCCAACCGGAACCGAACTCACCTATTCATCCATCGGCGAAGACGGGAACTACCACGTCTTCATCATCCCGGCGGCTGGTGGTCCCTCTCGAATCCTAGGGGCGGAGACGTACATGTGGGGTCAGGGATGGTCCCCGGACGGCAATTCGATCCTGGGCATCCGATTCGAGACAGGCAATCTCGCGGGAATCGTGTCCATCCCCATCGATGGAAGCCCAGTGCGGGTCCTCGCTGATGACCCAGGCAGTTGGGAGAGTGTCGCGGCCTACTCTCCCGACGGTTCGCGGGTGGCGTATGTCACCGACAAGCACGAGGGACGGAGGGAGTTGTACGTTCTGGATTTGAGCAGTGGGGTGCCCCTGCGTCTGACCACGACCCCGGCGGGGGAAGAATGGGCTCCGGCGTGGTCACCCGACGGCTCCACGATCGTCTACCAAATGGACGAAGGCGACGGGGACGCGTTCGTGGCGGACGTCACGACCCTACTCGCCCCCACACCCCCCGAGTAGGATGCGTCTGGGCTAGGGGGAGCGCATCTCCTCCCGGCGGAAATGCAGGTCCCTGACCCGCCCGGCCTGGAGTACGAAGCCGGCCACGGCCCCATCGACCATCGAGAATTCCACGATCGGGCCCGAGGGAGCCCGGAAGGTATTCTGCATAACGGGAACGAACCGACCCGAGTCCGTGGGTGTTGTGATCACGAGTCCTCCCCGTGCCGGTCTGACCTGGAAGGCCACCCGGAGTTCATCGCTGTAGTAGGACCCCGCAAACAGATCCAACTCCGTCGCGGACGGCTCCCAGGGCGTGTACGCCTCGAACACGCTGTTCGGCAGCCCCTCTTGGTCGACGATCATCCGTTCCGGGCGCCGATCTGAGGGGTCGAACGACACCACGACTCGCACTCCGACATCGACCATCAGGAAGCGACCCCCACCGATCGCCGCCAGCTCGGTCTGATTCCCGGGTCCGCGACGATAGAGGAACTTCCCGCCGTCCAGCAGAATGTGCCTGGCAAGGCCATCCTCCCCATTCCAGTAGTGGCCGGCGACCCGCTCCAACTCGGCACGCGGGACCTCGATCGCCTCGCCCACGGTTTCGGGTGCTGCTTGGCCAACCTCCGCCGCCACGGCCGCCGGGGGCAGGTAGAGGTCCACGATCGAGCGGGAAAGCGACGCCACATTGACCGTCGGGACGTTGGCGAGGATGATCACGGAAAACCGTGCGTCGGGAAGGCGGAGTATGTTCGCGCGGTAACCGCCCAACGCCCCTCCGTGCTCGACCAGCCGATGCCCTCTGTACTCGCCGATGTCGAGGCCAAGCGCATAGGAAATGGTATCGCCGCTGGTGAGCACCCCCCGGGTGTGCAGCATGTCCTGCACCTCCTTGCCGCCGACCTGGTGCGTGTAGAAGTTGGCGTCCCACTTTGCCAGGTCCTCCACCGTGGAGAACACGCCCCCGCTGCCCACGCGATCGAAGGTCGTGAGAAAGGCCGTGTAGCCTCCCTCTCTCGCGGGAAAGTACGCCGACGCCCGGCGGGGGATGAGGTGGGTGTAGTCGTCGTGGAAATGTGTGTCGCGCATCTCCAGGGGCGCGAAGATCCGTCGTTCGGCGAACGCTCGCATTGACTCACCGCTGACCCTCCCGACGATCTCCGCCAGGAGCAAATACCCCGAGTTACTGTAGAGGTATCGAGTCCCTGGGGCGAAGTTGAGCGCCCGCTGCCTCGCGATCAGGTCGATCACCGGTTGGTTGTCGTGAAAGGCGTCGAGAGATATCCCCGCGAGGTCCATCAAGGTGAGGTAGTCACGAATCCCGCTGGTATGATGGAGCAAGTGACGGATGGTGATCGGTGTGCCATAGTCCGGCATCTCGGGGATGTGCTTCCGGATGTCGTCATCCAATGACAGCGCTCCGTCCTGTACCAGGAGGGCAATCGCGGTCGCCACGAATTGCTTCGAATCAGAGCCGATGTAGAACACGCTCCGGGGGGTGATCGGGACGTCCAATTCGAGGTTGGCGAGCCCGTACCCTTTCGCCAGAACGACCTCCCCGTCGCGGATGACCGCGACCGCGGCCCCGGGAGAACCCGGTGTGGTGAACGACGCGAAGAGCGTGTCCACTTGGGCGGCCGCGGACATCGGTGTCTGGCCGAGGAGAGGTGCAGGGACCGCCAACACCACGACCAGGAGCATCCATCGAATTGAACGTTGATTACGCATCGGCAAGCTCGTAGTCCAGGTCATAGAAGTGCTTCCCTTCCTCGATCCTGATCATCTTGGTACCGGTAATACCGACCAACTCGCCCGCACCAGAGTCGGGCACGATCGTGATGACCAGATGCGGCTCTCCTCGCGTCATCGTCCCTGTATGCTGCAATACGAAACTTCCAGTCCGACCGTGAAGCGTCCCAGTAACCCGCTCGATGGCCACATACCCAGCCGACCCCTTCACCTCCGTCATCGCACTGAGCATCCTCCCGATGCCCTTTCCAGTGAAGTCTCCGCGGTAGGTCTTGTCGATGGTCATGACACCAAGCGTGGCACCCTGGGATGTCTGGGGCTCACCCTCTGGAGTCATTGTGACATCGAAGGTTCCACTCGCATGTATCACGATCCACTCCCGGAAATGATTGTGAAGCATGACCCGACCGAGCATCGGTCGAGCCCCCGACCGTATCGAACATACTCACGCCGCGCCGACCATGGTCACCTATATTGACCAACGACTGTCGATTTCCTCCTCCCAGATGCCCATGCCACCTTCCCCGAGTTCCTCCAGCAGACCGGTGACCCGCCACACCCGCGCGGGAATCGAGTTCTTCAACCCGGTGGCGTTTTGGGTCGGCACGATCATGACGGTGGTTGGTGTCCTGCTCCACATCCGGGACTTCGCGTCAGCCGCCGACATGGGCTATGTCATGGTGGGCATGCCGATGACTCGGTGGATGTTCCTTGGCATGGTACTCATCATCGGCGGGTTGATGCTCTCCACCGTCGGCCTTCATCCGTTCCGCGCCCCCCCCGGCATCGCAGTTCGACGCTCCATCCAGGGATACCATTTCAAGGCAATGGACGATGCCCGACTCACCCCGGCTCACTGGGGTCTTCTTTTCGTCCTTGGCATCGCGCTGATCATCGACGTGATGAAGCCGGCCACGCTTGCGTTCGTCATGCCAGGGACCAAGGCCGAGTATGGATTGACGACCAGTGAACTCGCTGTGCTACCACTCATCGCGCTGACAGGCACCACGATCGGCTCAATGATTTGGGGCTACCTGGCAGACCGAATCGGGAGGCGCGCGTCGATCCTGCTCGCCTCGGTCATGTTCATCGGAACTTCCATCTGCGGCTTCATGCCGTCGTACACCTGGAACCTCTTCATGTGCTTCGTCATGGGGTTGTCAGCCGGCGGCATGCTCCCGATCGTGTACGCCCTGATGGCCGAGTCAGTTCCTGCGCACAAGCGCGGTTGGCTCGTGGTCTTGCATGGGGGGATGGGTACCGTGGGGGGGTACATGGCGGCGAGCGGATTCGCCGCTCTCCTGGAACCGGTCTTCACCTGGAGAATACTCTGGTTCCTGGGGCTCCCAACCGGCCTGCTGATGCTCCTGTTGAACCGTTGGATCCCCGAGTCCCCCAGGTACCTTCTCGAACGGGGACGAGAGGAAGAGGCTCGGGCCGTGATGGGCCGTTATGGAATCATCCTCGAACGGGGCGACGCCCCGACGACCGACGAGGGAGTGGTCAAAACCGAGCAACAACTCGGTGGCTTGCTCCGGCTGTTTCGGCAGCCCTACTCGGCCCGTACGTTCACGGTTGTGCTCTATGGCCTCGGGTGGGGTCTCGTGAATTGGGGGTTCCTCACGTTCTTGCCGACCTTCCTCTCGGAGGCCGGATACGGCAGAAGTTCAGCCTCAAGCCTCCTCTTCTTTTCCTCGATCATTTCGATCCCAGGCACCATCGTCGTGGCGTGGTTGTACGGCATGTGGTCCAGCAAGCGGACCATGATTCTGTATGCGGCCTTGACGGCAATCACGATGGTGGGGTTCGCGTTCTTGGACCCGGATCCGACGATGGCCAACCCGACCATCCTGACTCTCCTGCTGGTCAGCCTGTTCGTCGCGAGCGGCGGGGTCATTTCCATGCTTTCACCCTACACCGCGGAGGTCTATCCGACCGCCCTCCGGGGATCCGGGAGCGGCCTGGCGGCGGGAAGCAGCAAACTCGGTGGGATTCTCGGACCCCCCGTGGTGGCGAGCCTGATGGCCATTGCGCCCGGCTTGGCTCTTCCGGCTCTGGCATCCGCCGCGCCCATCGCGATTTCGGCGCTGGTGTTGAGCTGGCTCGGCGTGGAGACCAGAGGGAGACGCCTGGAGGACATTTCCGACGCCATCATACCTGGTACGCCCAGCGATCCAGGCCCAGGCGTGTTGTAGAGTCGCGTCGGACCCTGGAATCGGGTATCGCGGCGGTTGGAGAGGTCCGTTCGATCTACCCGACCGTTTCCGGAGTCCCAGGGATCTGCTCGCGGTGATGACGAGTGTGGAGTGCCTGGAACCGCCCGTAATCCACCACGGAGATCCTGCCAAATATCGGGTGCGTGAATGAAGGGTCGGAGGCTACTCGGTTCCTGCAGGCCTGATCGAACTTGGCGAGGGCCCCTTCCAGTCTTTCGCGCGCCTCGGACGGTGATGCCGGAGAAGACTGGGGTTCGAAGGGCTTGCTGGTCTTGGCTTTGGGGAACTTCCCCCGTTTCACCGTCGGGTTGAAGAAGAGGACGCGGATCACGGGGCGCACGAAAGCTGGGAATGACACGAACGTCGAGGACGTCCCAGTCATGAGGTTGCCGGACTCTTCGAGGACCAGAGCCACATGCTCCACCACCTGACTGGGCGACCATTTCCCGGGAGCCCGCGGGGTCTTCCAGGTGGACCCGGATCGCTCGGCGGCGGCGATCAGCTCATCGAGTGCCTTGTGATTGTCGTCGAGAACGGCCTGGAGCTCTGACATGACGTGCCCCCGAACAAGATGAACCAGACGACCAAGTAGCGGTCACCGCAGCCTGATCTTATCTCCTAAGTTGTATTCCTGCAACCACTTGGCATTTTGGAGAGTGCCATTCGGTCTCGGAACCGGCTATCTTTGATGGATGCCTTTGCTCCCCCTCACCGGCCACGAATCGGCAAGAAGCCTCGTGGCTGGAGCAGTGAAGACCGACCGGCTCCCGAGGACGCTGCTCATCAGCGGCCCACCGGGAATCGGCAAACAGCGCTTCGCCCTCTGGGTAGCACAGCTCCTCATGTGTGTCGACCCGGGGGAGGAGCCCTGCGGACAATGTCCCCCGTGCCGGAAGGTCCTGGGACTGGCCCACGCTGATCTGCACTGGTTCGTCCCAATCCCCCGCCCCAAGGCGACCGACCCCGACAAGGCGGTCGAGGAAGCCGAGAAGACGCTCGCCGAGCTCATGGCCGATCGCAGGGACAACCCGCTGTGGACAGCACCAGACGGCATGGCGAGTCACGCGGTTGCTTCGGCCAGACTCCTGTTGCGAAAGGCGGCACTCACTTCGGTCGAAGGTGGGTCCAAGGTCTTCATCATCGGCGATGCGGAACGGTTGGTGCCCCAGGAATCGAGCCCGGAGGCGGCCAATGCCCTGCTCAAGATCATCGAGGAGCCCCCGCGCGCTACGTACTTCATCCTGACCGCATCCGACCCGGGCCGCCTCCTCCCCACCATTCGGTCCCGCGCGGTGCCCCTCAGGCTCGGCGCGCTCCGTCCCGAACAGGTCGGTGCGTTTCTCGCCGAATACGCGAAGGACGATGGGGCAGGTTCGGCTCACCGATCCCAGAGTTCACGGGGCTCTATCGGAAGCGCCCTCGCCGATTCCGGATCGACGACGAAGGCCCACGAAGCCGCGACGGCCCTCCTTGCCGCCATTGTCGACCCCAAGGGTGCCCCCTACGAACTCGCGTTGAAACAGCGTCCCTGGGAGGCTCGGGGCGAGTTCAGTTCGATGCTCGAGGCTCTCGCCGAGACACTCGGCAACGCCGCGCGACAGCGGACCCTGCACGACAAACCCGTGAAGATCGGTGGCACCCGCCTGGCGGCAGACACCGGCGCCCTGGTGCGCGCCATCTCCCAAGTGGAGAAGGCTCGAGAAACCGCCCAGGGGAATGTGAATCCTCAGTTGCTCCTTGCCGTATTGGCAGGAGACCTGGAGGAGGTCCTGTGCGACTGACCCACACGGACGATCAGGGAACGGCGCGGATGGTGGACGTCTCCGACAAACCGGTGACGGAGCGCACAGCGCTGGCACAGGGGATGGTTATGATGTCCACGGAGGCATTCGGGTTGGTCAGGGACAACGCCATCGAGAAAGGTGATGTCCTGGCCACCGCGCGTCTTGCCGGGATCTGTGGTGCCAAGCGGGTTGCCGACCTGATTCCGCTCTGCCACAGCCTGCCTCTCGACCTCGTCGATGTAGACGCGGTGCTCGACGAGGGCTTGCCCGGTGTCCGGATCAGTGCCCGCGCGAAGGCCATTGCACGGACCGGGGTGGAAATGGAGGCCCTGGCCGCGGTATCCGCAGCCTGCCTCACGGTGTACGACATGGTTAAGGCCGTCGACCGCGGGATGCGGATCGAAGGCATCCGATTGATCGAAAAGACCGGTGGTACGAGAGGCGACTGGCTCGCACCGCCCGACAACAACTAGGAGGAATGCTTGGCTGATCCCTGGAAGCGGTTTCGACGCCGACGCGGCGTTGCCCTGATCAAGATTGCCCTGACTCAGCTCGCGCTGCTCGTGGCAGGCGCGGTTGCGGTGGGTTCCTTCACGGCGGTGATTTCGGTGCTTCGTGCATCGGACGAGACGCGCGTCGTGACCTCCGAGGAAGTGAACGCGGAATTGGAGACCCTCCAACGGCGTCTTCAGGAATCCCATGGCGAACTCGATGTGACCAAGCTCCAACTCGAGCGCTCCACCGAAATCATCAAGTACTCTTCGCACTACCAGATCCCAGCCGATCTCAGTGCGGCCATCTACGATGTTGCCATTGCGGAAGGCATCCACCCATCACTCGGTTTCCAACTCGTGCAAGTGGAGAGCCGGTTCGAACAGGGTGCCCGGAGCATCGCAGACGCTATCGGGTATGCCCAGGTTCGTCTCCCGACTGCGCGCGCTTACGACCCCGACCTGACGGCGAAGGACCTGCTCGATCGCGAGACGAACCTGCGGATGGGGTTCCGGTTCTTGCGTGACCTGCTGAAGCGTTTCGATGGAGATCTCGATGTGGCACTCATCGCCTACAACCGCGGACCGACTCTCGTCGATTCCATCATCTCGGCCGGCGGCGACCCCAGGAATGGATACGCCGTGGCGGTGAAGAAGGGTTTACGGCCCAAGGCCGTAAAGTCTCCTACGAGGGGATCTTGATCCGCTTGCCTGCCAGTAACCCGCGGGCGGATCGGATCCCGTTGAGTTCCATGATGGCGCTCACCGAGACTCCGTAGCGCGACGCGATCGCCGACAGCGTTTCCCCTCGACGTACGAGGTGACTCCGAGCACTGCCCGTTGCGGCAGTGCTCGCTCGCGTTCCGGAGGGAGGCTGGAGTACCAAGCGTTGTCCCACACGAATGCGCCCTGAAGCAGGAAGGCCATTCCAGGCAATCAGTTTGGAGAGGCCGATGCCATAGTGCTCGGCAATCTCCGAGGCGGTCTCACCACGGCGAACAGTGTGGGTGCCACCACCAGACGACGGCGCGGCCGGCGCCCCACCGGCTGACACGGACGTTCCGCCAGATCCTCCGATGACGGGTACGACGAGAATCTGGTTGATGCGGATGAGGTTGGTATTCCGTACCGCGCGATTGGTTGAACGCAGATCGCTCACGCTGACACCATATCGTCTTGCGATCCCGCCGAGGGTTTCGCCCTTGCGCACGATATGCTCCCGATATCGGACGCGCTTCGAGGGAGGGAGTTCCGCATACCCGGTGGCGACACGCTCGGCCGAACCACTGGGGAGACGAACCACGGCGGTGGTACCGGGGGGAGTCGTCTGCCGAAGGTAGTGGGGATTGAGTTCACGCAGGACGTCGACACTCGTCCCCGCGAGGTCTGCGATGACATCGAGCCCTGTCATGTCCGGGACCACGAAGGAGTCGGTCGGAAAAGGGGCGACGGAGCGAGGAGGTTCGAATCCGTACGCTTCGGGATCGCGCGCGATGAGCGAGGCGGCGATCAGCTTGGGTATGTAGGATTTGGTTTCCGAGCGGAGATAGCGGGTGTCGGCAAGTGTGAAGAAGTCGGCATCACTCCAGACCTCTCCCTCTTCGTCGCCGGAAAGACTCTCGGGCCCACCATTCGAAGAGGTCACCCGCTTGAGTCCCCGTGACACGGTCCCCGGTCCGGCATTGTAAGCGGCAGCTGCGAGGTAGGTCGAGCCGAAGCGCTGGGTGAGATACCTGAGGTAACGAGCGGCAGCATCGGTCGCTTTCACCGGATCGCGGCGCTCATCGACCCACCGATCGACTCGGAGCCCCATCCATCGCGCGGTCGGGGACATGAACTGCCACATTCCCACCGCGCGCGACCGGCTCACCGCCACGTTCGAATATCCCGATTCGATCAGCCCGAGGTAGACCAGGTCACTGGGAAGGCCTTCCGCCTCGAACCGCTGCCGGACCATGGACTCGTAGACCGGGAGCCGTTGCAGCCAGACTTCCATGCGTGGTCGCGCATCACCCTTGAAAAAATCGAGATAGAACTGGATACGCGGGTCGTCCGCGTAGGTGGTGAGATCGAGAGCGACTCCTGTTGTCGTGAAGGATTCCAGCGTCGGGTCGTTGGCATCGCTACCTGGGGCCAGCACCGTCGCCAATTGCTCCAGGGCCATCGCGTCAGCGACTGAGTCGGCCAACGCCCTCTCAGAGGGGATCCCAACGCGGGTTGGGTTGGTCGCCGGTTCAGCCACCATGGGTGATGGCGGGAGGGGATCCGGCTCTCCACGGGGTGCGACGACCGGCTCGGGCGTTGCAGGAGTCGACTCCTGCCATGGTACGCCGGCACAGGCCGACAGCACGACGGCACCCATGGCCAGTGAGAGTCTCGCTGCCTTCACAGTCCCTCCAAGCGCTTCAACAATAAGTACTTACGCGGCACGTGCCTGGCCCGCTGATCCACCAAAGGTAGGACCCTCTCCAACATCCGTCCATCGGCGACCCCGAGTCCCGTCTGCGAGTGTGCATATCAGATGCCCGAAGTCCCGATGGCGTTGCGTCAGAGGTTCTCGTCCCAGGCGGGTCCGCACCCTGTTTCTCGGTAGGTGTCGCTCACGTTGAGCACTTTCCACGACCCACCTTGACGAATGAGCTGGAAGGCATCGTGGCCGCAGTGATGCACCGCCCCATCCACGAGGACCTGGTACTCTGCCCACACCGTCGCAAGATCTCCGTCGATCTCCACCCGTGGATTCCGCATGACTTCCTCGACGTGGCCTCCTGGGCGGGTCACTGCCTCGATGAACTGGTCCCCCGTCATGGTCACCACCCGCGACCCAGACCCGTTCTGGGCGGGTCGGAGGAGCGTGAGACGGGTTTCTGGGATGGTCAGGGCCCGAGCGGCTTCCGCATCACGCGTTTCAAGGACCGACAGGAAGTCCTTGGTGGCGGCGAGGACGTCGGCTTCCGCGCTGGCTCCTTGTGCTATCGCCGACGTGGTCAATGCGATCAAGGCGACAAGGGGCAGGATTACCGTACGATGGGTCACGCTTGCCTCCGATGGGCGAGTGGTGTGGAACGCCTCAGCTCCGTACGAGCTTGTGGAAGCGCGCATGGATGTCTTTCGTGATGGGACCTGCCTTGCCGGCTCCGATCACCCGGCCATCAACGATCCGGATAGGTGCCACTTCGCTCGCGGTCCCCGTGAAGAACGCTTCGTCGGCGGTGTAGACGTCGTAACGGTTGATCATCGCCTCCCGCACTTCATATCCGGCCTCCCGCCCGATTTCGAGGACGGCGTTCCGCGTCACACCCATGAGAATCCCGGCGTGGGCGGGCGGCGTCGTGAGGGTCTTCCCCTTGACGATGAAGAGATTCTGCCCGGAGCCCTCACTGACCGTCCCGCTGGCTTCGAGCATGAGGATTTCATCGGCCCCAGCGTTGTTCCCCTCGATCTTGGCCAGAATGTGGGCCAGATAGTTGAGCGACTTGACCCTGGGCGAGAGCGACTCGCGGTGCGGGATCGGGGTGGACGCGGTGACCACGCTGAGTCCCTTGTCATAGACCTCCTGGGACCAGACGCGGATGGTGTCGACGATCACGACGACGGTGGCCTTGGGACACTTCCGCGGATCGATCCCGAGATCACCGACACCCCGGGTGATCACCGGCCGGATGTAGGCGTCCGCGAGCCCGGAGCGTTCCACGGTCTGCTCGATGATGCGCGCCATCTCCTCCTTGGAGTGCGGTATCTCGAGCATGATGGCCTTGGCGGAGTCGAAGAGCCGGTCGACGTGCTCGCCGAGTCGAAAGATCTTCCCCTCGTAGGCGCGGATGCCTTCGAAAACACCGTCGCCGTACAGCAGTCCGTGGTCATAGACCGAGACCTTGGCGGTGTCCTTGTCGCACCACTCCCCATTCATCCAAATCGTGGGCATGTCAACTCCTGATTGCAGAACGGCGCACTCCGCGGAGTGCGACTATGGTAGTGTCCGGATCTTGATATTTCGGAAGGCAACGCGGTCACCGTGATCCTGGAGGCCGATGTGGCCTTCGGCGATCGTTCCGTACTTTGGCCACTGGGCAAACTTGCTGTTGGCGACACGGTCCGTCCAATCGGCGCTCCCCAACTCGTACTCCACGACCCGCGTCCCGTTGAGCCAATGCTCCACCGCGCTACCCCGGACAACGATCCGCGCGGTATTCCACTCGCCGGCCGGTTTGACGACTCCCCGCGGTGCGGGATACAGGCCATAGTTGGCCCCGGCGGAGGTGAGAGGAGACGCACCATCGGGATGCCGCTCGTCGTCCACCACCTGCATCTCGGGGGCGACCTGATAGATCACCCTTGTCTCCTCACTCGCTCGGTAAAATACGCCGCTGTTCCCCCCTGGTTCGACCTTCCAGTCGATCGAGAGCTCGAAGTCGGAGAACCTCTCTTTGGTGATGATGTCGCCACCCCGTCCCACTCGCGTGAGGGCACCATCCACCACCTGCCACCCGGCGGGCATGACGTCGCTGCGATACCCTCGCCATCCCTCCGTGGTGTGGCCGTCGAACAGCAGTCGCCATCCCTCCGCATGTTCGGCTTCGGTCAGCACATTGTCTCCCGATCCCGACTGAGCCATGCCAACGACAGGGTCGAAGAGCACCGCAAGTCCGAGCACCGTGAGGACGCGAATCACACTTCCCACCCCGGACGATACTCCCGAGTCAGATACTGGTTGGCCTCGGGGATATTGGTGATCCTCATCTGCGCGCCGTCGTACTCGATCGTCCTCCCCTGTCCTGTCCGGAGCGCCACGATGCCAAGCAGCATGACCTCGGTGAGGCGCGCGGCGTAAGAGATGGGAGAGGTCGCCGACCCCTTCCCCTTGCAGGCTTCTGCCCAGTTCAGTTCATGGGACGTCGTGATTCGTTGATGCGTCTGTGGTACGCTCTCCGCCCATTCCATGAGGCCCTCCGGGTACACCTTGGGATTCCGTCCGTAGGTCTCGTGAATCAGGATTCCCCGTTCGCCGACGAAGATCACACCGCCCTCACGGGAGAGACGGAAGCTCTCGGGGAGGACATCCGGGCGTGCGGGCATGAGGCCCCCGTCGTACCAGGTGAGCTTCACCGGAGGTCGCATTCCCCGGGCCGGGAACTGGTAATGCACGAGCATGGCGAGCGGGTACGAAACCGGAGCGTCGCGAGGCCCACCCCAAGGTGTGGAGGTCGCCTCCACGGTGGTGGGGAAGCCCAGATCGAGTGCCCAGAACGGGTGATCGATCAGATGCGCGCCCATGTCGCCCAGGGCCCCAACCCCAAAGTCGGTCCAACCGCGCCAGCTGAAGGGGTGATATCCCTCGGCGTACGGCACCTCTTCAGGGACCGGTCCGAGGTATAGATCCCAACGCATTCCCTTTGGCGGAGAACCCGTCTTCGCGGGCCGACTCATTCCCTGGGGCCAGATCGGCCGGTTGGTCCAGACATGGATTTCGTGCACGGGACCGATCACCCCGGCCTCGATCCACTCGTTGACGAGGCGAGCGTCATCATGGGAATGACCCTGATTCCCCATCTGGGTCACGACTCCGGTCCGGGCCGCGGTCGCGCTCAGCACCCTGGATTCATGGACAGAGTAGGTGAGGGGTTTCTGGACGTAGACGTGCTTACCGGCCTCCATCGCCGCCTTGGCGATGACGGCGTGAGCGTGATCGGGCGTCGCGATGACGACGGCCTCGAGATCGCGCTGCTTGTCCAGCATTTCTCTGAAGTCGGCGTAGCGGGCGGCCTTGCCGAACTGCTCGATGAGCTTGACACCGTCCGGCCGGGTCTCTCCCTGGCGGTTCTTGTCGCGCCCCACCAGTTGCTTGTCGACGTACCCGAAGTCGACATCGCAGAGAGCGACGATGTTCTGGCTCACGAGCGCCTCGGCGTTGCTCATGCCCATCCCCCCGGCCCCCACGATCGCCACGTTGAGCGTGTCGCTGGGAGCCTGGTACCCCGGTCCGCCGAGCACATGACGGGGAAGAATCATGGCGCTCAGAGCCGCTTGGCTGGTGCCGGCAACGAAGTCCCGTCGGGTAATCGTGTGACGTGGCATGGCCTGACCCCTGTGACGGTAGGGACGGTGGTGTGGACACGGGGTGGAGCACGATCGATGAGGGCGCTGAGACTCGAACTCAGAACCTACGGGTTAAAAGCCCGTTGCTCTACCATTGAGCTACGCCCCCGGGGAGGGGAAAAGTGCAAGGGCTTGGGGCCGAGGGCTAGGGGCGAAACTGCCCTTCAACCCGAAGCCCACAGCCGGAGCTGACTGACGGGCGTGAAACTCCGGCGATGATGCGGGGTCGGTCCCGCCCGCTCGATGCCGCTGAGATGATCGGGTGTCCCGTAACCCATGTTCGCATCCCACCCGAAGTCCGGATAGCGGCGTCCCAGCCGGGTCATCAATCGGTCCCGGATCGTCTTCGCGATGATGCCCGCCGCGGCAACCGAATAGCAAAGCGCATCGCCGTCGACCAGCGCCTCGTGACCGAATCCCAACTCGTGGAAGGGGAGCCCGTCGACGAGGATGGTGAACCCCGGGAACTCCGCGCCGCGCCCGACCGGCTGGCCCAAGGCTCGACTCAGTGCCCGACGCATCGCCACGGCCGTCGCTCCCCGAATATTGAGACGATCGATGAGCCGGGGAGACGCCGCACCGACTCCCAAGAGGGCTGCGCGGCGCCGAATCTCCGCCGCGAGCACCTCACGACGGGGACCGGTCAGGACCTTGCTGTCACGCACTCCCCGGATCCGGGGACAGGACGGTGGAAACGCGACGGCCGCGGCAACCACCGGACCGGCCAGTGGACCGCGGCCTACTTCATCGATTCCAATCAACAACCGACGATCCGTCCACGCCGCGCGCTCGCGACTCGTGGTCGGACCGCGTCGTGGCACCGCTCTATCGCTCTCGCTTCTCGCGGATCCGGGCGGCCTTCCCTGACAGCGCACGGAGATAATAGAGCTTCGCCCGCCGGACGCGACCGCGCCGTACCACACTGATCGAATCGATCGTGGGACTGTGTAGCGGAAAGATTCGTTCGACCCCGACACCCGCCGACACCTTCCGCACGGTGAAGGTCTCGCTGATCCCTCCACCCTTGAGCCCGACACACACGCCCTCAAAGGCCTGCAGTCGGACCTTCTCGCCTTCACGAACCCGAACCATCACCTTGATGGTGTCTCCCGGAGCAAACTCGGGGTGCTCTGTCCGAAGGCCCTCTCGAGCCAATGTCGCCAAGTGATCCATCCTGGTATCCTCCGCGCCTCGCGGCGCACGTTGCTTCAGCTGGCCTCTCACGGGCCCTCGTGTCGTTCGTGTCGTTCCCACAAATCCGGCCGGCGTTCACGGGTCAATCTCTCGGACGCAGCGGCTCGCCAGGCCTCGATCTCGGCGTGATTCCCCGACAACAACACCTCCGGAACTTCCAGCCCACGATAGGCCGGCGGCCTGGTGTAACTCGCCGGACTCAAGAGCCGGTCGTAATGCGAGTCCCCACTCGCTGACTGGTGGTCTCCGATGGCTCCCGGGAGCAATCGAACCACCGCGTCGATCACACACAACGCGGCAGGCTCACCCCCGGAGAGGACGAAGTCACCGATTGAAATCTCCTCCGCCCCGAGCCCATCCGCCACCCGCTGGTCCACATCCTTGTAGTGCCCGCAGAGAATCGTGAACCGCTCCTCGAGCGACAGCCTCACCGCGTCGTCGTGTCCGAAGACTCTGCCGCGAGCCGACATCAGCAGTATCGGTCCCGTGGGTCGCACCGACTCCACCGCTTCGAAGAACGGCTCGGGTTTCATCACCATTCCCGCCCCGCCGCCGTAGGGGTAGTCATCGACGGTGGCGTGCCGGTCGTGCGCAAAGTCCCGGAGTTGTACCAGTCGGTACGATGCCAATCCCGCGCGTTCGGCCCGACCCGGAATACTCGCCCCCAGATAAGGCTGCAACGTTTCCGGAAACAGCGTGATCACCGTGATGGAGAGCATCTCGGGACCGCTTTACAACCCCTCCGGCAAGTCGAGCACCATCTGCCGCATCTCTCGATCCATTTCCCTCACGAATTCCTTTCGGAAGGGAACGAGGAACTCCCGTTTCGGCCCTTGAATCTCCAGCATCAGTCCCGCCGGCATTTCATAGTAGGCCGTCACCAGACCCAGCGCCTGCCCACTCGGGGCGCGGGCCGCAAAACCCACGAGATCGTGGAGGTAGACTTCCTCCTCCGCCGGCGGATCGAGGTCCTCGACCGATGCCGTGAGAAAGGTCTGTCCCCAGCCCTCGACCGCCGTCCGACTATCGTGCCCCCGAAAGGCCAGCAGCCATTCGCGGTGAAACGTCCTCGCGCGCACGATTTCCAACGGCCCCGCGACGGCATTCCCTTCCAAGTCCACGATCCTGACCGCCCGACCCTCCACGAAGACCCCCTCCGGGTCGTCGGTGAGGGGAAACACGGCTACCTCCCCCTTGAGCCCGTGGGGTTTCCGCAAGCGCCCCACGACGAGGCTCCGCAGCGTCGCCCCACCCTCCATCAGGCCGCGGGCAGGACGCCCGCCTTCTTCAACAACGACCCCACCGTCTCGGACGCCGTCGCACCCTTGGCCAACCACGCCTTCGCCTTCTCGACGTCGATGGTCACCTGCTTCGTGTCCTCGGCCCGAGGGTCGTAGGTCCCAATCGTTTCGATGAAGCGCCCGTCCCGGGCGGCTTCTTTGTCCGCCACCACGATGCGGTACAGCGGGACCTTCTTTCGTCCAACTCTCCGCAAACGAATTCGTGTTGCCATGCGTGATTCCTCGTTATGATGGGGGCCCCTTACACCGGGAACCCGTGTCCCCCTCTGAAGGGGAGTTTCCGTCCGGGCTTCCCCCCGCCTTTCATGAGCTTCTGCATCTGCTTGAACTGCGACAGGAGTTGGTTGACCTCCTGCACCGTGCGGCCTGATCCCTTGGCAATCCGCGACCGCCGGGATCCGTTCAGTATCTCTGGCCGCTCCCGCTCCGCCGGAGTCATCGAGAGGACGATGGCCTCGACGTGCCGAAGGCGCTTGTCGTCCACATTGGCCGTCTTCAGCATGGCGGGACTCACTCCCGGCAACATCCCCAACACACTCTTGAGCGGCCCCATCTTTTGCATCTGACGCATCGCCGTCAGGAAGTCCTGGAGATCGAGGCCGCGCTTGGTGGTCGCCTTGCGTGCCAGTTTTTCCGTGGCTTCGCTATCCACCGTCGCTTGGGCCTTCTCCACCAGCGTCAAGATGTCGCCCTGCTGGAGAATCCGTCCCGCGAGCCGCTCGGGATGGAACGGCTCGATCGCCTCGACCCGTTCCCCCACACCGACATACTTGATCGGTGCGCGGGTCACTCCATAAATCGACAACGCCGCCCCACCCCGCGCGTCACCATCCATCTTGGTGAGCACCACACCCGTCAGCCCAAGCGCCTCGTGGAATCCTTGCGCGGTTCGCACGGCATCCTGGCCGGTCATCCCGTCGGCAACGAGCAAGATCTCGTGGGGGGCTACCGCTTCCTTGAGCCCCCGCAACTCGGCCATCATCTCGTCGTCGATCTGCAGCCGTCCCGCGGTATCGACGATCGCCGTCCGGGCTCTCGCATGTCCCGCGGCTGCGATGCCTCGGCGAACCAACGCGACCACATCGGTCGTCGCTTCGCGATGGATCCCCACACCCACCTGGTCCGCCAGCGTCGCCAATTGATCGGCCGCGGCGGGACGATACACATCGGCGGCGATCAAGAACGGCGCCTTCTGCTCCAGTTTCAGGCGGTGCGCGAGTTTGGCGGCGGTCGTCGTCTTGCCCGATCCCTGCAATCCCACCAGAAGGATCACCGTCGGCGGCAGCGAGGCGTGTGCGATCGGCGCCTGCCGTTCGCCCAACATCACGACCAACTCGTCATACACCAGCTTCACCAGCTGCTGGCCCGGACGGACCGACTTGAGCAGTTCCGTCCCAACCGCCTTTTCCTGGACTCGCTCGAGGAACTGCCGCGTCAGATCAAAACTGACATCCGCCTCGAGGAGGATGCGTCGAATCTCGCGCAACCCGGTCCGGACATCGTCCTCACTCAGGACACCTTTCCCGGTGAGTTTCCGCAGTGCTCCAGACAGTTTGGACGAGAGGTCCTCGAACATAAGCCCCGAAAGCTAGCCGAGTTACGGCACTCCGACAAGACGCGACACGGGCCCCGCGACACCGCCCCTCCCCTGATCGGGTCGGGTGTGGCGATACTAGGGGATGGATCTCCCAACCATCATCAGCGGGGTGCTTACCGTTGGGGTAGGCGCCATCTCCGGTGGACTGACAAACGCCGTCGCGATCTGGATGCTGTTTCACCCCCACGACGAGCGCAAATTCGTGGGATTCCTGCGCCTCCACGGGGCGATCCCCAAGAACAAGGCGCGACTGGCTCGGAGCATCGGGAAGACGGTCGGCGAGCGGCTGCTGACCCCCGAAGACCTGGCCCAGCGCCTGAGCGCTCCACAGGTCAAAGGGGCCTTCGACGAGGCCATGCACCGCCTTGCCGATGAACTCCTCGAACAGCAGCACGGTCCTCTCCGCGAGGCCTTGCCACCGGCGGCCGCCGACGTCATCGATGGGGTCATTAGCGAGCTCGGCCCCCGCGTGGCCGATCGCTTGGCCGAGTACGCGGGGACGGACGCGTTTGTCGAAATCGTCACGGGCTGGATGGAACAGTTGCGGATCGACCTGGCGGATCGGCCGGTCGGAGATCTCCTCACCCCCGCCAGGAAAGATGCGCTGGCAACGCAGGTCGACGACTGGGTGAGCGACCTGGCCGGCGGCACCGAGGTGGAGAAGACCTTGCGGTTGTGGGTCGACAACCAGATCGCCGCGCTGGAAGCGGACCCTCGCCCCCTGATCGACCGCCTCCCCCCAGGCCTGTTGGCACCGATCGAGATGGCGATCAACGACTACCTCCCGACCGCCATCGATCGGATCTCAGGATTGATGCAGGACAGCGAAACCCGGAGGACCATCTCGGAGGCACTGCGGAAGGCGTTCGATGGCGCTGCCCGCCAATTGCTGCTCCACGAACGGTTGCTCGCCAAACTCGTCGTCACCGAAACGACCTTCGAGCGGCTCCTCGATGGCCTCGAGCGCACCGGCTACGAGAAGTTCACTTCCGCTCTGACCGCGCCTGCGACGCGCGCCCGAGTGGCAAGGGCGATTCACGATTCCTTCCTGGGTCTCCTCCGGATGCCGCTCAGCGAACGACTCGCACGCTTGGAGCCGGACAAGCGGGCCGCGCTCGCGGAGACACTGGGAGACTGGGTGGTAGGAGCCGCTCGAAGTCCATCCACGCGCTCCTCCGTCCGCAGCGTCCTCGAGCGGGGACTCGATGCCGTTGGAGAACGAACCTGGGGCGAAGTCCTGGCCTACTTGCCCCCAGATCGGGCGGCTGCGGCCATCGCCGAGGGCCTTCGGAGTGAAGGAGGACGTGCCTGGATCGCGGGCGTGGTTCAGCGCACCGCCAACAGCATCGTCGCCCGACCTATCGGGAAGCCCTCAACCTGGCTGGGAGAAGAGACGGTGCTCAGGATCCGGGAGGGGGTAACCGCCACAGGATGGAACTGGGTACAGGCACAGGTGCCGCGGGTTGTCGAGCGGCTTCAGGTCCCCGAAATGGTGGAGCAGAAAGTGCTCGGGTTCTCCACCCACCGGATGGAAGAGATCGTCCGGGGCGTCACCCAACGCGAACTCGAGATGATCGTGCGGATCGGGTATGTCCTCGGAGCCTTCGTGGGCCTCATGGCGTTCGTCATCAATCAACTGATCTCGAGGGGTGTATCGTAGGACACCGCCGGCCGTGATCGGGCCCGACTCGCTTGGGTGAAGTCTTATCAGGGGCGTACGCCAACGCTGGGGGGAGCGGCCCACCCACTCCAGTCGATCGGCGCGTGGATGACCCGCACACCGGGAAGCCCACCGATGTCCACCCGATCAACGGTGAAGCGGTATCCCGGTCGGGGCGTCACGAACCCGTCCCGCAACAGCCGCTGCGCGCGATCGGCCTGCGGAACGCCGTCCCACACCGAATACCAGATCAGCGCCAGCCCGGTCGGGCTGCGAGAGACACGGTAGCGATCCCCCCCCCATCCCAACGCCTGATCATACGAGGCTTCATCAGCCCCACGCATCGACGCAAGCAGGATCTGAATCTCGAGTTCACCGAGAGTGTCTTCGTGCAGAACTTCTGAGGACGAATCCGCATAAGCCAGAGCGACGGGCAGATCGTGCCCTACGTAGCGATCGGGGTGTAACACCTGCTCACTCGAAACAGGGAGCTCGTCAGGGGCCGGGAGAGGGCGTGCCCTGTTCTCGCTCCACCACCGCATGAACTCTGCGCCTTCGAGGTAGGGGAAGACGAGTGCCTCTCTCAACACCAGGGGAGCACTTGCAAAGACCGCCATCTGTCGCTGTTGCGTTCGAACTTGCCGGCGGTAGGTCTCCCAAAACTCCGGAGTTGCGACCACATCTGCGGCGGGCGTGAGGACACGGATGGATGCCACGGTCGCGTGTCCTTCGAGCACGGCTTGGGTCGCGGCGACGAGGTCACCATTCCCACTCAGGACCATCAAGGAATCGAGCGGGAGGTACTGATCCTGGAGCGCATGTACCATTTCGTGAGCCATGATGAGGCGAAGCTGGCTCGGGTCGGCGGTCTCGATCGCATACAGCGTTTCGCGTTCGGGATCGTAGTACCCCGCCACCTGCTCGGAATACAGATCGAGCAGGAGCTTCTCGAGATCGAGAGAGTCCGGGAGGAGCCCCAAGAGGCGGTACGCGCCTTGAACACCTTCCATCCGCTCGGTGGGGAAATCCCTCATCAACCGATCGAGCAGATACGCCTGGACCGCTTCTCTCGTGGTCAGTTCCGAACGCACCGGGCCGGTGAAGGGGAGTCCTACAGCTGCCTCGACGGCACTCTCGAGACTATCCACCAGGGCCCCGAGGCGTTCGGGGGTCAGGGAGGATCGGGGCTCACCACGGCAGGCGAGCGGGAGCAGGAGCAGGAGCAGGATCCAGAGTGCTCGTACCGATGATGTCATGGTCAGCTCAACCCGGCATATCGCCGGTACCACTCGACGACCTCCGGACCCCACACGTACGTGATCGCGGCGCCAACGGCGAGAAAGACCCCGAAGGGAACCAACTTCTTCCGCCCGAGAAGGCTCAGTGGCAGAAAGATCGCGGCGCCAGAGAGGGCCCCGAGGAACACGGTCAGCAAGACACCTTCCCAACCGAGGAAGGCTCCCACCATGGCCATCATCTTCACATCTCCTCCCCCCATCGCCTCCTCCTTGAAAGCCCAGGTGCCCAGTGTCCCCACCACCCAGAGCAACCCGAAACCAACGGCCGCGCCGATGATGGCCGTGAGGACGGTCTCAAAACCGCCAGCGACGCTGAGTAGGAGACCGATCCCCAGACCGCCCAAGGAAAACTCATCCGGGATGATGTACTCTCGCGCATCGGTCATCGCGATCCCGAGCAGGAGCGTCCCAAAGAGGGCCCCTTCGAGCGCCACGATGGTGAGTCCCGATCGCCAGCCCATCCAGGCCCAGATGACTGCGGTCGTCAGCTCCACGAGGGGGTACATGATACCGATCGGTTCTCGGCAACCCCGGCAACGGCCACGCAGCAGGAGCCAGGACACCACCGGGATGTTGTCGTACCAGGCCACCGGCCGTTCGCATCGTGGGCAGCGGGACCGAGGCTTCACGACCGACAACCCCGCGGGGAGTCGGCAGATGCAGACGTTGAGAAAGCTCCCGACCGCAGACCCGAAGAGGCCCATGACGAGCGCCGACCAAGTTTCAATCGTCACGCAAGACCTCGTGGAGAAGGATGCCCGCCGCGACCGCAACATTGAGCGATTCAGCTTCTGATCGGAGCGGTACGGCCACCCGGTGGGCGGCCAACGCCACGATGTCCTCCCGCACACCACTGCCCTCATTGCCCACGACCAGCGCCAGATTGGTGGGAGTAGGTTGCGACCCAACCGGCGCACCATCCGCGGCGGCGACCCAGATCGTCATGCCTCGCTCCTCGACCAGCGCACGAAGACCATCGAGAGAGAGAGCCACAACCGGGAACCGAAACACCGCACCCATGCTGGCTCGGAGCACTTTCGGACTCGCGAGTTCCACGGTGCCGGGGAGGGCCACGACGCCGGCAGCTCCGAGACTCCACGCCGTCCGTATCATCGTACCCACATTGCCGGGATCTTGTACCCCGTCGAGGACCAGGCATGCCGGTCCGGAGCGGGGCAGATCGACCAGCGACCACACGCGGGGTTCCACGACCGCCAACACGCCTTGCGGGTGGTCGGTCTCGGTGAGCGCCTCGAGTTCCCCGTCAGTGACATGTTCGATCCTCACGCCGTGGGCGTCGAGCGACTCTGCCAGGTTCCGGCCGCGAGGTGTAGCTTCCAGCCCCGGTGCCACGACGGCGGCGCGGAAGGTGATCTCGGCGGCAAGGGCTTCTTCGACCAGCCGGACACCCTCCACAAGGGACAATGCGGAGTTTTCACGGCCCCGTCTGTCGTGCAGGCGGCGAATCTCGGTTTGCAGGGAGCGTGGCAGCACCATGAAGATTGCCCTCACGATTGCAGGCTCGGACTCGGGCGGTGGAGCCGGAGTTCAGGCCGACCTCAAGACCTTCCAAGCGTTCGGTGTCTACGGCACTTCCGTCATCGTTGCCGTCACGGCGCAGAATACAGCCGGGGTGTGGGCTGCTGAGGGCGTTTCCCCCACGCTGGTCACCGCTCAACTCGAGGCCCTGGCCGAGGATCTGCCCCCAGCGGCCGTCAAGACGGGGATGCTCTTCTCGGCGGCACTCGTAACCCGGGTAGCGGCAGCCCTCCGTACCCAGCGCTGGCGACCCTACGTCCTCGACCCGGTGATGGTCTCCACCTCAGGCGACCGACTGCTGGCCGCCGAGGCGGAGTCGACCCTCAGAACTGAACTCTTGCCTCTCGCGACACTCGTGACACCCAACCTTCGCGAAGCGTCCCTGCTGACGGATCTCCCCGTCACCACACCCGAAGAAATGGAGATCGCTGGGCGGGCACTTCTCGAAGCCGGGGCCCAGGCAGCGCTCATCACAGGTGGCCACCTCGCGGGGACCGACCTGGTTGACGTCCTCGTAACTCCTCACGGGACGATCCCTCATCGATACACCCGCATCGAGACCCAGGCCACGCATGGGACGGGGTGCACGTTGTCCGCGGCGGTCACGGCGTGTCTCGCTCGCGGGGCATCCGTCGCCGATGCAGTCGAGAGTTCCCACGAGTACGTCCAACGTGCAATCCGGCATGCCCCCGGTCTCGGTCGAGGACACGGTCCGGTCGATCACGCGGTCGCCGCCACGATCCCCTCGACCAAAGCCCCAAGACGTCCACCCACCTGAGCCGCCATCGCCATGACATCCACGTGCGAGAGCGATTCCTGAGAGAGACCGGCCGCGGGATTGGTCACCGTCGAGAACCCGAGGCATCGCATCCCCCGGGCTCGCGCGGCGATCACCTCAACCACCGTTGACATCCCCACGGCATCCGCCCCCGCGCGACCCACCATGGTCACTTCGGCTGGGGTCTCGTAACTCGGACCGAGCAGGCCGGCGTAGACCCCTTCCCGAAGGGGTACGTCGTTTTCCTCGGCAATCCGGCGCGCGGTCTTCCTGAGGCCAAGGTCATAGGCCACCGTCATGTCGGGGAAGCGCTCTTCACCCGGCAGCGCACCGCCGAGGAGTGGGGTCCGCCCGGTCAGGTTGAGGTGGTCGTTGATGAGCATGATCGTGCCGGCACCAAACTCCGGATTGATCCCCCCGGCGGCATTCGTGACGATCAGAATTTCAACGCCAAGTTCGGCGAACGCGCGCACGGGAAGAGCGGAGACGTCGGCGGAGTGCCCCTCGTACATGTGGAACCGGCCCGACTGCACGATCACCGCCTGACCGGCAAGGCGGCCAATGAGCAGTTCACCGCGGTGCCCCTCGACCGACGGGACATGAAAGCCGGGAATCTCCCCGTAGCCAATCCGAATGGGGTTGGCAACGCGGTCGGCCAATGGTCCGAGACCCGAGCCGAGCACGATCGCGATCGTGGGCTTGAGGTGACCCATCCGAGCCGCGATTGCCCCTCTCGCCGCTTCGACCATGGCGGCTCGCTCCGCTGTGCTCATGCGAGCATCCCCGCGAGGGAGGCGGAGAGAAACGCCGCGAGGTTCCCGGCGATCATGGCTCGAAGTCCGAACCTCGCGATCTCACCTCGTCGTTCCGGAGCGAGGCCGCCGATGCCGCCAATCTGGATCGCGATGGAGGAGAAGTTGGCGAATCCGAGCAAGGCGTAGGTCACGATCAGTGTGCTCCTTGGCGCCAGCGCGACGCCCGTGGACATGTCGGCGGCGAATTGCGAGTAGGCCACGAATTCATTGAGGCCGGCCTTGATGCCGATCAATCCGCCGACATAGGCCGTATCGGCCCAAGGCACACCCATCACCCACGCGAGAGGCCGAAGGACGAAGCCGAGGATACCCTGGAGACTGAGGTTGGGTTGTCCTACGAGCCCGCCACCCCAGGACAGCAGGAAATTGAGCAGCGCGACCAGCGCGATGAACGCCATCAGCATGGCGGCCACGTTGATCGCGAGCTGGACTCCCTGGGCCGCCCCGTTTGCGGCAGCCTCGATGACCGATTTCTCGGTCTTCTCGACGTTCATGGTCAGCGTCCCACGTGTGGTTGGGACGTCCACTTCGGGGAGGAGGATCTTGGAGAGGATCAACCCCGCGGGTGCATTCATCACGCTCGCCGCAAGGAGGTGGCTGGCGATCGTGGGAAAGGTGCCGGAGAGCATCCCGACGTAGGCGGCGAGAACCCCACCCGCGACGGTGGCGAACCCACCGACCATCACCGTGACCAGCTCGGAGTGGGTCATGGTCTTGACGAAGGGTTTGATCAGCAGGGGGGCTTCCGTCTGGCCCAGGAAGATGTTTCCCGAGGCCGACAGCGTCTCCGCACCCGAGGTCCCCAGCGTCTTCTGCATCACCCATGCGATTCCCTTCACGACCAGCTGCATGACGTTCAGGTAGTACAGCACCGACATCAGGGCGGAGAAGAAAATGATGGTGGGAAGCACGTTGAACGCGAAAAACGCCCCGGTTTGTGCCACCATCCCCGCGGAGGTGTCGACAGCGCCAGCGGCCCCGGAAAGACCCACCGGCACGGTGTTGTCGACGAGGTTTCCGAAAACGAACCGCGCGCCCTCTTCCTGAAATTTGAGGAGGCCGGTTACCACATCGCCCAGCGCAGCGAAAAACCGGCGTCCAAAACTCGTCTTGAGAACGATGATACCGAAGAGGACCTGGAGTCCGAGGCCCGAGGCAACCAGCCGCCAGTTGATGCGGCGTCGGTTGTAGGAGAGGAGAACGCCGAGGCCGAGCATCGTTGCCATGCCCAGCAACCCGATCAGCCGGGCCGCCAGCGGCGTGTCCAGGCCTCCACGGGTTTCGGCAAAACGCTCGGCGGCCGTTTGGAGTATGAAGAGGGCGGTCATCGAATCTCCTCGAGTTCATCCCGCGCGCGCTGCAGCAGCTCTGCCCGCTCAGGCCACGGCAAGAAGGCACCTTCGAAGGCGTTGAGAATCATCTGATCGATGTCCTGCCGCGTGAACCCGAGGACCTGATGCGCCATCCAGTATTCATCGGTCAGGGTGACACCACTCATCAGCCAATTGTCGGTACAGAGGGTCACCTTGAGGCCGGCATCGAAATATTGGCGTACCGGATGCTCCGACGCCGTTGGGACAGCCCGGGTTTGCACGTTGCTCGTGATATTGGTTTCGAGCAGCATCCGTCGATCCCGGACGTAGTCTTGGAGATCTGCATCCTCTCGGAGACGGGTGGCATGACCCAACCGATCGGCGTGACACCGGTGGATCGCCTCGCGGACCGATTCCACCCCTGCCGCTTCGCCGGCATGTACCGTGATGTGGAGCAGACCCCGGGCGGCAATGTCGAAGGCCTCGGCATGCACACTGGGGAGACGCCCCGCTTCTCCCCCGGCAAGATCGAAGCCCACGACACCTTTCCCCCTCCAGGCGATCGATCGCTCTGCGATTTCGACGGACACCGAGGGGTCGTAGTGCCGGAGCGAGCAATTGATGACCCCGGTGCGCACCCCGAAGTCCTCGGTTCCACGGTGAAGCCCGCGAAGTTCCGCCGCGATGACCTCGTCGAGCGTGAGCCCTTCGCGACGACTGAGATGGGGACAGTAGCGCACTTCGAGGTACCGCAGGTTGTCAGAAGCCGCATCCTCGACCATCTCGTAGGCGACCCTCTCGATGGCCTCCGGCGTCTGCAACAACTGAATGGTGAGCTCGAATTTGGCGAGATAATCTTCGAGGTTTCGCGCATCATCGACCCGCATCGAACGGCGCAAGGTCTCGGGGTCGGTGGTGGGAAGGGAAACCCCCAGCCCCCGTGCCAGGTCGATCATGGTCTCGGGACGCAGGGAGCCGTCGAGGTGGACGTGCAGTTCCGCTTTGGGAAGCCGAGCGATCACCTCACGCGTCAGCATCAGATTCCTGTCGGCGGGCGGAGACGATCACTCGCAGGATCGCCCCCGCCTCTAAAGCGGCATCGGGTTGGAGGCGGATGCCGCGACCATCGGTCACGTAGGCTCGTCCTCCCTCGAGTTGCGGGATGAGCGTCCGGTCATGTGCCTCGACGGCGGAGAGCACCGTCGCTGGGGCCGAAACCAGAGTTGGGCGTTCATTGACGAAGACGGTGACGGACATGACGTGAGACATGGAGGGCGAATAATTCACTCACGGGGAGTGGTTGGCAATCGGGGCCCCGAAGGGACACCGCACGGTTGCACGACGCGCCAGGTTTGTGTATTCGTCTCTCCACTCATGGCATCCTCCGGACCATCACCCGCCGACCTGTTGTGTACCATCGCAGAGCCCACCCGCCTGCGACTTCTCAATTGTCTCGCCGGCTCACCGCTGTTCGTGCTCGACCTGCAGGCGATCCTCGCGCTCCCGCAACCGACCGTGTCGCGACACCTGACGGTGCTGCGCCACGCCGGGATTGTTCAAGCCATTCCACACGCCCAGTACATGCTCTACCAAATCCGATGGGAGGCGTCCCATCGAGACCGCTTGCTCCGCGCGATCCTCGGCGCGCTGAGTTCCGACGATCACTTCGCTCGTGAACGGCAAGAAGCCCAGGCACGCGGTCAGAGTCGGGACCGCACGCTCCGAGCCCGTTCGACAGCATGACGGCTGGCATTCTCGTCGTCGATGACGAACGCGACATCACCGCACTCGTCGCCTTTCATCTGGCCAAAGAAGGATTCCGGGTGACCACCGCCAGTTCCGCGGACGAAGCGCTCAGGACGGCCAGACTCGAAGTTCCGGATGTGGTGGTACTCGATGTCATGCTGCCGGGAGCGTCGGGATATGACATCCTGGAAGAATTGCGGTCGTGGCCGGAGACCAAGACGGTCGGGGTGATCATGCTCACTGCCCGACGGGATGAAGCGGACCGGGTGCGCGGACTTTCACTGGGAGCGGACGATTATCTCACGAAACCGTTCTCCCCGCGTGAACTGATCCTTCGCGTGAAGGCCCTGCTCCGTCGCCTCGAGAGCCCGGGCGCTTCGAAGAGCACCATTGCCGCCGGAGCACTCCTGATCGATCGCACGGCCCACGTGGTGAGCGTCAACGGAGTGGAAATCACCCTCACGGCCACGGAATTCAAGCTCCTCAGCGAACTGGCCGAACGTCCGGGTCGAGTCCACACCCGTCCCCAATTGCTGCAGAGCGTGTGGGAGGCCCAGCCAGACATCCAAACCCGGACCGTGGACATGCACGTGCAGCGACTGCGTGGCAAACTCCTCGACGCCGCCGACTTGATCGAGACGGTTCGAGGGTTTGGCTATCGCCTCCGCATTCCCGACTAGACCACCTGCATGCGGTTGACCGGCAGACTGCTCCTCGGAGCCACGGGCATTCTGGTCTTTGCCATTCTCGTCACGGCCATCGTCTTCCACCGCACCACACGCTACCAAATCGATCTGGCGCCATCATCTCGCCAGGATGCACCCCGGGACCAAAGTGCCGTTCGAGCACCCGCCATCGAATGGGAACGCCCACTCGTGCTGTCAGCGGTGGTGGTCCTGGTTCTCGGAGGGGGAATCGTGCTGATCGAAGCACGGCGCCTGAGCAAGTCACTGCATCGGATAACCGACGCCATCGGCACTTTCGACGCGAAGGATCTTGCGGCCATTCCGCAGACTCGCATCGCCGAGCTGGACGACCTGGTTCGTGCCCTGCGGCGGCGAAGGGACACCGTGGAGCGGAATGTCGCATTGCTGACCCAGGACCGGGTCCAGGCCGCTGCTCTGATCGATGTGATGGAGGAAGCCGTTCTCGCCACCGACCCCAAGGGACGGATCGTGACCTTCAATCGAGCCGCGCAACAGCTGTTTGGCCCCTCATCCAGCGGTGCCCTCCCGGAGTTGTCTCACCTCCTGCGCACCCGTGAGGCGCAAGAATTCATTCAGGCCGCTGAGGGGGGTGGCCCGATTACCCGCGAAATTCGGCTGGCAGGTCGTGTTCTCCTGGCCTCGGCGCGAGCCACCCCGGACGGTGGATTGCTCATCGTCCTGCACGACGTGACTGATCTCCGCCATCTCGAAACCGTCCGGAGAGACTTCATCACCAACGCCTCACACGAACTCAAGACCCCTCTGACAGCCGTCGTGGGATTCGCGGAAACCCTGCGAGACGAAACGACCGACCCCGACACGCAGAAACGGTTCGCCTCCATCATCCTGTCGAATGCACTCCGGATGCAGGCCCTGGTGGAGCACCAACTGGACCTCGCGCGAGCAGAGTCCCCGGAGTGGAACCCCGCGCCGGAGTCGTCGGACATCGCCCGGGTCGCCGGAGACGTCTGGAGCCACCTGATGGAGTTGGAAAGGGACAGCAGCATCGAACTGCAACTGGAGGTCACCGATGCCGGCTCGGTCTGGGTGGACCCCGAAGCCCTGCGACAAGTGCTGCGCAACCTCTTGGAGAATGCGATCCGGCACACCCCCCCGAAGGGCCGAATCACGCTTTCGACCACCCGTCGGGATCGGGGTGTGGTGATGACGGTGAGCGATACGGGGCCGGGGATCGGCAGCGAGCACCTCACGAGAATCTTCGAGCGGTACTACCGAGCCGACGCGGGACGATCCCGGAAGGAAGGGGGAACGGGGCTCGGCTTGGCCATCGTCAAACACCTCACCGAGGCGCATGGAGGGACGGTGGCTGCGGAGAGCGAATTGGGTCGGGGTACCAGGATCTCCTGCTGGTTCCCCGACCAGGGCGTTTAGTGACGGTGGATGTTACACGACCGTGACGACAGGGTGAGTGGGCCGTGACGGCGGAGGAGTACTGTTGTCTCGCCTCCAACCCATCACTAGGAAGAGCAATGTCCGACACCAAACAGATTGCACGCCGAAGCGGGTTCAGTCTCATGGCCTCCCTCGTCCTCCTCGGTTGCGGAGGAGCAGGTGGAGGTGACGGCGCCGGCGCGAATGCGGTGACCAGTCTCACCGGTGCGGGAGCCACGTTTCCCTATCCCATCTACAGCAAGTGGTTCGATGCCTACGCCCGGGAGACTGGAGTGGAGGTGAACTACCAATCCATCGGATCGGGAGGCGGTGTCCGCCAGTTCACCGCCGAGACCGTGGACTTCGGGGCCACGGACGGGCCGATGACCGATGAGGAAATCGCTGGGGTTCAAGGCAACGTGGTCCACCTCCCCACCGTGCTGGGAGCAGTGGTACTGACCTACAATCTCCCCTCCCTGGGAGACCATCCATTGAGACTCGATGCCGCCACTATTGCCGATATTTTCCTTGGCCGCATCACCAAGTGGAATGACCCCCGGCTGGTCGCTCTCAACCCAGGCACGGACCTACCCAACCAGGACTTGATCGTGGTCCATCGTTCCGACGGGTCTGGAACCACCTTCGTGTTCGTCGACTACCTGGCCAAGGTATCCACCGACTGGCAAGAGCAAGTCGGCGTCGGCAAGTCGGTGAACTGGCCGGTCGGACTGGGAGGCAAAGGGAATGAGGGTGTCACGCAACAAGTGAGTCAACTCGACGGAACGATCGGCTATGTTGAGTTGGTGTACGCCGTTTCCAATAGTCTCCGGGTCGCTGAGGTGCAGAACGCCGCCGGCCAGTTCGTGACCCCAAGTCTGGAAGCCGTCACCGCGGCGGCGGCGGGTGTTTCGATGGGACCCGATACCGACTTCCGCGTTTCGATCACCAACGCCACGGGAGAGGCTTCGTATCCGATCGCCTCCTATACGTGGTTGCTGGTGCATGCAGACAATCCCGACGTTTCGAAGGCGCAGGCCATCCAGAGCTTTCTCCGATGGATCCTGACACCCGAGGCGCAGGCCATGGCGACCGACTTGGGTTATGCGCCGCTTCCGGAGTCCGTGGCGACGTTGGCCAGGACCCGCATCGCATCCCTCCTGGGTGGAGGGCAGGCGCTCAAGTGACCTGGGGGAGATGAACGAGCCGGAGTCGAACGTGGCACCACCGAAAGGTGAGCCACACGGATTCCAGGACTTGTCGGGCACCAATGTTGGGGACATCGTTTTCAAAACGGTCCTCATCCTTGGTGCCCTTCTCATCCCCGTTCTTCTCGGGTTCCTCGTCTGGGAGCTCGTGGATGGATCGCGCCTGGCGATCCAAGAGTACGGTCTCGGGTTCCTCACCTCCTCGACCTGGGATCCCGTCGCCGAAGAGTTCGGCGCGCTCCCGCTGATTTTCGGAACCCTCCTGTCGTCGCTTCTCGCGCTGCTCATCGCGGTCCCGCTGTCGCTCGGGGTCGCGGTCTTCCTCACAGAATTCGCGCCGGCCAGGATACGATCCCCGATCGCGTTCCTGCTCGAACTGCTCGCGGCGATCCCGAGTGTGGTGTACGGCCTCTGGGGCATCTTCGTCCTGATTCCCTTCCTCCGTGCGACCATCTTTCCCTTCCTGCAAGGCACACTTGGGTTTCTCCCGTTCTTCAGCGGACCGATCTACGGGCCGTCCATGCTCGCTGCCGCGGTGATCCTCGCCATCATGGTCATGCCGTACATCATGTCGGTCTCGCGGGAAGTCCTGCTGGCGGTTCCCGCGAGCCAGCGCGAGGCTGCCATCGCGCTGGGAGCGACCCGCTGGGAGGCGGTCACGACCGCCGTGATCCCATCCGCCCGATCGGGGATCATCGGCGCGATCATCCTGGGACTCGGTCGAGCCCTGGGTGAGACCATGGCCGTGACCATGGTGATCGGGAACACTCACGAACTCGCGGCCTCGCTCTTCGCGCCGGGATATACCATGGCGGCGGTGGTCGCCAACGAGTTTACCGAGGCCTCCACCGACATCCATTTCGCGGCCCTCACGTACGTTGCGCTCGCCCTGTTCGTCGTGACTCTTGCAGTCAACGCCTTCGCCCGGCTTCTCGTGTGGCGAGTCACGCAGAAGGCTTCGGGGAGCGGGGGAGGACGATGATCAACTCCCGTCGGGTCCGTCGATGGACGAGCAATCTCATGGTGGGAGTCGTGGGTTTGACGGTGCTCATCGGAATCCTGCCGCTCTTCCTGATCCTCGGTACGCTCGTGGTGAAGGGGGCCGGCAGTCTCAACCTCGCGTTCTTCTTGGAGACCCCCGCCCCGGTTGGCGAAACCGGTGGCGGCGTGGCCCACGCGATCGTGGGAACGCTCCTCATTGTCGCGGTGGCCTGCCTCATGGGACTCCCCATCGGCCTCGCCGCCGGCATTCACGCCGCCGAGTTCCCAGGCACCAGACTCTCCCGCGCAACACGGTTCCTCGCCGACGTGATGAACGGGACCCCTTCCATCGTCGTCGGGGTCTTCGCCTGGACATGGGTCGTGGCTCGTCAGGGACATTTCTCCGGATTGGCGGGATCGGTTGCTTTGGCCCTGCTGATGATCCCGATGGTGATGCGAACAACCGAGGAACTGATCCTCCTGGTCCCGAACGCCCTGCGTGAGGCGGCGCTGGCCCTGGGCTACTCACGTTGGCGGACGTCCCTTACCATCGTGGCGCGCACCGCCCTCCCGGGACTGGTGACCGGAAGCCTGCTCGCCGTGGCCCGGATTGCCGGGGAGACCGCGCCGTTGCTCTTCACGGCCCTCGGGAGCCAGTTCATGCGGACCGACGTGACACAGCCGATGTCGGCACTCCCTCTCGCGGTCTTCGCCTATGCGACGGGACCATACGAGGAATGGCACCGTTTGGCGTGGGCTTCGGCGCTGGTCCTGATTCTGTTGGTGCTGTTCCTCAGCCTGTTGACCCGGCTCGCGACGCGATCACGGTTCGGTTCTCATGAGTGACCGCCCTCGCGTGGAGGCGCAGAACCTGACGGCGAGCTACCACGGGAAACCGGCGATTCGCGAGGTGTCGTTGAGTTTCCAAGCCAACCAAGTCCATGCGCTGATCGGTCCGTCGGGGTGCGGCAAGTCGACATTCCTGCGCACCATCAACCGGATGCACGAACTGACCCCGGGGGCGACGGTCGAAGGCAGCGTCCTGGTGGACGGCAAAGACATCTACACCTCCGGCATCAATCCCATGCATCTCCGGCGACACGTTGGCATGGTCTTCCAGAAGCCGACCCCCTTCCCCACGATGTCGATCTTTGACAACGTCGCTGCCGGGCTCAAGATCTTGCCGCGCAGCGAACGGCCGCTTGCCGAGGTCGTCGAAGAGGCGTTACGAGGCGCAGCGCTGTGGGACGAGGTCAAGGATCGCCTGAACAAGAGTGCGCTTTCACTCTCGGGTGGCCAGCAGCAGCGTCTCTGCATCGCACGGACACTCGCGCCAGGTCCCACCGTCATTCTGCTCGACGAACCGACGTCGGCCCTCGACCCGACGGCCACTCAGCGTATCGAGGAGTTGCTCTACAAGCTCAAATCGAAGTACACCATCGTGATCGTGACCCACAACATGCAGCAGGCGGCCCGGCTCTCGGATACGACGTCCTTCTTCTATCTCGGTGAGTTGATCGAGCACGCTGATACCAAGTCGCTCTTCACCACGCCCCAGAAGGAGCGCACCGAGGCGTACGTTACGGGGAAGTTCGGATGACGGATTGGATTCCTGCCTTGGAGGCACGGGGCTTTGGCCTCTCGTACGGGTCCTCGCGGATCCTCGAGGAGATCTCCTTCACCGTTCCCACCGGCTCCGTGGCAGCCATCATCGGGCCATCCGGCTGCGGGAAGTCCACGTTCCTCCGTTCCGTGAACCGACTGAACGATCTCGTGCCGACGACATCCTATGACGGCGATCTCCTGATCGAGGGCGTATCGGTCTTTCGACCCGACACCGACCTCGTGGATCTCCGGCTCCAGGTTGGCATGGTCTTTCAGCGCCCGAACCCGTTTCCGAAATCCATCTATGAGAATGTGGCGTACGGTCCTCGACTCAACCGGCTGGGCAGCCGCAAGGATTTGCCCACGCTCGTGGAACGGTGTCTTCAACGTGCGGCCCTGTGGGACGAGGTCAAAGATCGCCTTCACGAATCAGCCATGGGACTTTCGGGAGGTCAGCAGCAACGGCTCTGTATCGCGCGGGCACTCGCCAATGAGCCACAGGTCCTCTTGATGGACGAGCCGTGTTCGGCCCTCGACCCGATCGCCACGCAGCGGATCGAGGAACTCATCTTCGAACTGAAACAGCAGTACACGATCATCATCGTGACGCACAACATGCAGCAGGCGGCCCGGGTGTCCGATTCAACGGGCTTTTTTGAGAGTGGTCGGCTGATCGAGTATGGTCCGACCGAGCAGATCTTCACGGCCCCAACTCAAGACCGGACTGAGGCCTATATCACAGGGAGGTTTGGATGAGCGAGTCGCGGCGTCACTTTCACGATCAACTCAGCGAGCTGCTCGCGAGCCTCCTGCGCATGTCATCGGATGCCGAGACCGCGGTGAGCCAGGCGGTCGAGGCCCTCCTGACACGGGACCGGGCGAAGGCGAACGGGGTGATCGCCGGAGACAAGAACCTGGACGGTCAGGAAGTCGAAGTCGAAGAAGAGTGTATCAACCTACTGGCGCTGCAGCAGCCCATGGGCAAGGACCTCCGGACCCTCACCGCGGTCCTCAAGATTTCGAATGACCTCGAGCGTGTGGGCGATCACGCGGTCAACATCGCCGAGTCCGCGGTCCGCTTGAGTGAGAGCCGGATGATGGCCGCCGAACCCGAACTGGTGGAGATGGCTCGGATCACCAAAGCGATGTTGGCTGATGCGCTCGATGCTCTCGTCCGACGCGATGCCGAAGCAGCTCGTGCGGTGTGTCGCCGAGATGACCAGGTGGACGAACTGCACAAATCGGTGTTCCGGATCGTACTGACCCACATGATGGAGCACCCGGAGCACATCAGTGCGGGGATGGAGTTCACCTCAACCAGCCGTAACCTGGAACGAATCGCCGATCTCGCCACCAACATCGGCGAGGATGTCGTGTTCCTGGTCGAGGGCAAGACCATCAAACACCACGCCGAAGATGAGGCCGGTCAGGCTCCGTAGGGAATCCAGATGTTCTTGATCTGGGTGGCCTCCCGGAGAAACTCCTCACCCTCACCGTCGCGCGGATCGAGCCAATCACGCTTGGCATCGTGCTCGACCCACGTGCGTTTCATATTCCCGGCCGAGAGTCGCTGGACCTGAGTCGCGCCGGCGCCGCTCCCCCAGTACCACAACCCGTCCACGTCATCATGCGCCGCAAGCACATCGGTGAGGAGATCATGCCCGCCGGTGACCAAATTGATGACGCCACCAGGAAGATCCGATGTATCGAAGAGTTGGTAGCAGTCGGTGGCAAGGAGGGGCCAACGCTCCGACGGAACGGCCACGACCGTGTTGCCGATGCTGATGGGTGGGAGAATGGTCGAAAGGAACCCGAGGAGCGATGGCCCTTCAGGACACACCACACCCATCACACCGATGGGCTCTTTCATGGCCAGGGTAACGTTGCGGAAAGGCGTGTGGTGGACGGCGCCTTCCCATTTGTCCGCCCAGGCTGCGTAACTGAACACCCTGGAGATCGAAGCCTCGACCTCACGCTGGGCGGCACGCGAGCCCACCCCGGTCAAGGAATGGATCCGCTCGGCAAATTCGCCCCGCCGGTGAGACAGGTTTTCGGCAAGATAGAAGAGGATCTGGGCCCGGAGATGGGCGGTGGAGCGTCCCCAGCTCTCGGCGGCCTTGCGGGCCGCCTCGACAGCGTTACGGATGTCCTTCCGGTTGCCGTCTCCCACTTCACCGACCTGGGTCCCTGAGGAGTCGAGCACGGGACGACTGTAGGCTCCATCGGGACGGACCTGCTTGCCTCCAATGTACATCTTGACCGTGCGATCGAGACCGGAAAGGCTCTCTCCTGACCCCGTCGGCTTGGCCCCACCCGAATCACCCTCTTCGGCCCTCGATTTCTTGCGGGGTCGCGGAGCGCGTTTGACGTACTCCCAGAGACCCTCTTCCCCCCCCTCTCGTCCAAAACCGCTCTCCCGATAGCCGCCAAACCCGCTCGCCGCGTCAAATACATTGGTACAGTTGATCCACACCGTCCCGGCCTTGACCTGTGGCGCGATGTCGAGCGCGGTGTTGATGTTCTCCGTCCAAATACTCGCCGCGAGACCAAATCGGGTGTTGTTCGCGAGCTCGACGGCTTCAGCGGGGGTCCGGAAGGTCATCAACACCACGACCGGCCCAAAGATCTCCACCTGCGCGATGGTGGCCGCCGGTGCCACATCCGTGAACAAGGTCGGAGGGTAGAACAGTCCTTCGGTGGGACAGCTCCAACTCGGCTGCCACATCGCGGCCCCCTCGGCCTCGCCTTGTGCCACGAGCTGTTGGATGCGCTCCAACTGCACCGGGGCAACGATCGCCCCGATATCGATGGCCTTGTCGAGAGAGTCCCCCACACGAAGCGTCTCCATCCTGGCCTTGAGCCGCTCGACGAGCCGTTGAGCCATTCCCTCTTGCACCAGGATGCGCGATCCGGCACAGCACACCTGGCCCTGGTTGAACCAGATCGCGTCCACGACTCCTTCGACGACCGAATCCAGATCGGCGTCCTCGAACACGATGAACGGTGATTTGCCCCCGAGTTCGAGTGACAGCTTCTTGTCGGACCCCGCCGTGGCCGTCCGGATGATCCGACCCACTTCGGTCGATCCCGTGAACGCGATCTTGTCGACATCCGGATGGTCGACCAGGGCCGCCCCGGTACGGCCGTCTCCCGTCACGACGTTGACGACACCGTCGGGGAGGCCAGCCTCCCGGCAGACCTCGGCGAACAGCAGCGCCGTGAGAGAAGTGAACTCCGCGGGCTTGAGCACGACCGTGTTTCCCATGGCAAGTGCCGGGGCGATCTTCCACGCCAGCATCAGCAACGGAAAGTTCCAGGGGATGATTTGGCCAACGACTCCCACAGGCCCGTAACCCGGGAACTCGCTGTCCCTCAACTGTGCCCACCCGGCGTGGTGATAGAAGTGCCGTGCCACCAGAGGTACATCGATATCTCGGGACTCCCTGATCGGCTTGCCATTGTCCAATGATTCCACCACGGCGAAGAGCCGGTGGTGTTTCTGCACATGCCGTGCAATAGCGTAGAGATGCCGGGCGCGTTCGTGACCGGAGAGAGCGCTCCAGGTGGGGAACGCTGCCCGCGCCGCTCGCACTGCGGCATCGACATCGGCCTCCGACCCCTGAGCCACCTGCGCGAGGACTTCCCGGGTCGCCGGGTTGATCGTATCGAACCATGCCTGGGGTTCGACCTGCTGACCCCCGATCACGTGTCCGAACTTCCGCCCGTTTCGGTCGAGCCATTCCAGGGCCTTCCCGGAGGCCTCTGGCGCGGGGCCCCAAGCCATGGATTCGAAGATCTCGGGTATGGAAGGTCGGGCCATTGGGGGTGCCCTGAGTCGTTAGTCGTGGATCGTCATCCCACCGGATGCCGATGGAATGCAGAGTAGCCGCCGGTGGCCTCGAACTCCAACTGACGCTCGATGTCGGCGAGGAGAGAGCTCGCACCAAACCGAAAGAGGTCGGGTCGGAGCCATCGATCACCGAGTTCTTCCTTCATCATGGCCAGCCAGCCGAGCGATTGCTTGGCGGTGCGGATCCCACCAGCGGGTTTGAGTCCGACGTGGTATCCAACTCGGGCCTGGTAGTCACGGATTTGCCGAGCCATGACGAGACCGACTGGCAGCGTCGCGTTGACCGGCTCTTTGCCGGTCGAGGTCTTGATGAAGTCGGCCCCCGCCATCATGCACACCAGGCTCGCCCGTGCTACGTCGCGGAGGGTACCGAGTTCACCCGTTCCCAGGATGGTCTTGAGGTGCGCCTCGCCACACGCGGCACGGAACGCCTTGACCTCCTCGTACAGCGCCCCCCAGTTGCCCGTGAGCACGTGGCCCCGGGTGATGACGATGTCAATCTCGGCGGCTCCATCCCGGACCGATGCCTCAATCTCCCGCAATCGCGTCTCGAGGGGTGAGAGGCCCGCAGGAAAACCCGTGCTGACCGCGGCGACAGGGATCCCACTGCCGGCCAGGGCTGCGACAGCGGTTGCCACCATCTCGTGGTACACACAGACTGCCGCCACCCGGATGGGAAGATCTTGCGCGCCGAGCAGTTCAAGGAGGTCACGCCGCACCGGCATCCGCGCCTTGGCGCACAGTCGCCGCACCCGGCCCGGCGTATCGTCACCCTGGAGGGTGGTGAGATCCATCAGGGTAACTGCCCTGAGGAGCCAAGCCACTTGCCATTCTTTCTTGACCGTCCGACGCGTTTCGATGGTCGCGGCCCGGCGTTCGACCGCACTGCGATTCACCCGCGTGTCCCGGACCCAGGACAGATCGAGGGGGCACCCCCGGTTGCGTTCAAGGACCGGAGGTGGATGATCCGGGATGGCGCCGGGCCTGGTCCTGCCCGCTCCATATCGGGCATGGGCCTTCGTGGTGCTCATGCCCGAATGGTACTGTGCCATCGAGGGTCTGTCATCCATCTCCCGGCCAGCCTAGCGGATCCGCCACCCCGACCACGCAAGTGCCTGATTGCGACGAGCCATGAGTTCCCGGTCGCGGAAAAGGAAAATGAGCGTCGCGCCCGCGACGAACCCACCGGCGTGGGCCCAAAAGGCAACGCCTCCTCCTTCACTCGCGACGGCCGGAATCCCGCCCACGATCTGGAGCAGGAACCAATACCCGAGCATGAGCCACGCCCGGACACCGATTGTGGTGATGAAGAACCCAAGGAAGATCAACATGTGTACCCGGACTCGTGGATAGAGCACGATGTACGCCCCCATGACCCCGCTGACGGCGCCCGACGCACCCACCATGGGAATGGGGCTCGCGGGATCGACGGCCATCTGGGCACTGGCGGCCGCCAGGCCGGTGAGGATGTAGAAGAAGAGGAACCGGCCGTGCCCCATCGAATCTTCGATGTTGTTCCCGAACACCCAGAGGAACCACATGTTCCCGATGAGGTGCAGCCACCCACCATGGAGAAACATCGAAGTGACGACGGTGTACCAGGAAGCCTGATCGGTGATGACGCAAGCCAGCCCGCGACCGAGTGGGATTTCCATGCCGGGGGTGACACGGTGGAGCAACTCAGCGGGAATGAGTCCCAACGAACAGACCGAATTCGAAAGGAGGGGTTCGGACCCCATACCCTGCACGAACACCCACATCAAGACGTTCGCCGCAATGAGCCCAAGGGTGACGACCGGTTTGAGGAAGGTCGGGTTATCATCGCGGATCGGAAACATGGGTCAATATAGAAAGCCGTTGGCGGTAGGGTGGCCACCAAACATATTGCACTGCCGACGACCACCCCTTCGACCCCACCAAACAACGAACCGAGCGCTTCGAGTCGAATGACGACGAATCACCCCATCACCCACGTTTCCGACACCGCCGTGTGGGTTGCGATGTACCGGGCGCTGGAGTCCGAGCGCCCCGACGCCCTCTTCCAGGATCCACTTGCACGTCGTCTCGCGGGACCGCTCGGCGAGAAGATGCTGGCCGAGATCCCCAAGGCGCGGACCATGGGGTGGCCCATGGTCGTCCGGACCGCGGTCCTGGACGAGCTTGTCATGCGGAGCGTGACGGAGGGCGGTTTTGACACGGTGGTCAACCTGGCCGCGGGGCTCGATACTCGACCCTATCGGCTTCCCATTCCCTCTTCGGTCCGGTGGATCGAGGTGGATCTACCGGGGATGGTGGAGTACAAGCGCGCGCGCCTGGGTGACGAGAAGTCTGTCTGTTCGCTAGAAGTCATTTCGGCGGACCTCGCTGACCGGGCCGAACGTGACGCCGTCCTCGACCGAGTCGGTGACGGCACCGCACTCGTGATCACCGAGGGTCTCTTGGTGTATCTCGAGCCGTCCGACGTCAAGGAACTCGCCACGGCGCTCCACGCTCACCCCGCCGTCAAAGAGTGGATCCTCGATCTTGGGAGTCCAAGACTCCTCAAGATGTTGGAGAAGACCTGGGGCCCGACACTGCGTGCGGGGAACGCACCGTTTCGGTTCGGTCCCAGTGAGGGAACTGCGTTCTTCACACCGATGGGATGGAAGGAACTGGAGTTCCGGCCCATGTTCGAGGAGTCGGTGCACCTCAAGAGAAGCATGCCACTCGGCCGGTTCTGGCTCTGGCTCGGGAAGTTCTCTTCTGCGAAGAGGCGAGAAGAGTTCCGCCGTATGTCGGGGATGGTGCGTCTCGGCAGAGCCTAGCTGCCCCCCAAACGTTCATAGGCCCAGGCAGCCACCGCCGCGACGACCATCATCTCCAGCACGCCCCAAAGAACGAACACACCCATCAATGTTGCGGTAAAGAGGCCCCAGCCTACGTTGACCCAGGCGAACTGGACGATCATGAGGAGCCACGCGGTCAACCCCGCCGCGACGACCGTCACGCGTCCGGGACCGAATCGGGGTCGCATGGCGGCATAGAGCCAGGCCACGGATGCCCCCATGACCAGTCGTTCGGTAGTATGCGATAGGACCATGCCCATGGTGACCATGGGTTCGAAGCCCAGACGATCGAACCCTGCCGAGAGCATTCGTTCGGCCCAGAGGTTGGCGGCAAGGAGCCCCAAGATGAGGTCGGTCGTTCCCGCGGCAATCGCCGACACGATGAGGGGCCGGAATCGAATCATGACATCCCTCCCTTCCCTTGAACCGGTGAGCCGACCAGCCCTTGAAGGTGTCGATGTACTTCCCCGCAGTCGCCAACACAAGCCCCTCCGCCCATTTTTAGCCTTCTCGTCCCGTGCAGGAGTATCATGTCGCCGAATCCGTCCAACGCCCGTTCCGTCCCCCTCCAACTTCGCCCCGAGGAATTCCGCAGGATCGGTCACGACTTGGTGGATCGCATCGCCGAATTCCTGAAGACGATGCCGGAGGGACCGGTCACCCCCGGTGAGCCGCCCTCCACGATTCGCGCATTGCTCGGGACGGGTCCGCTACCCGCAGGCGGGGCATCCGCGGACACCCTGCTTCAGACCTCGAGCGAATTGCTCTTCAAACACTCCCTGTTCAATGGACATCCCCGGTTCTGGGGATACATCACTTCGCCACCAGCCCCCATCGGTATTCTTGCCGATTTCCTCGCCTCGGCGGTGAACGCAAACGCGGGGGCCTATATCCTCTCGCCGGTCGCGACGGAGATCGAACGGCAGACCATCCAGTGGATTGCGGAACTCATTGGATTTCCGGCCTCATGTGGCGGGGTACTGGTCAGCGGGGGGAACATGGCCAACTTCGTCGGGTTTCTTACGGCAAGGGCCGCCAAGGGTGGAGCCCCGGTGAAATCGGACGGGCTCCACGGGCACCCGGCGTTCAGGGCGTACGCCTCGGCAGCGGTCCACACATGGACCCAGAAAGCGTCGGACTTATTCGGCCTTGGAGCGGAGAACGTCCGGTATATCCCTGTCGACCGCCAACAGCGGATCGACGTCGAGGCCCTGCGGGACAGGATTCGCACCGACCTGGAGGCCGGAGACAGACCCTTCATCGTGGTGGGCACCGCGGGATCGGTGGGCACCGGCTCGATCGATCCCCTGCCGCAGTTGGCGGAGGTGTGCCGAGAGTTCGATCTCTGGTTCCACGTGGATGGGGCGTATGGTGGGCTCGCCGCATGTCTCCCGGATGCGTCACCTGATCTGAAGGGCCTGAGCGAGGCTGACTCCGTCGCCATCGATCCGCACAAATGGCTCTATGCACCGCTCGAGGCCGGCTGCGTCCTGGTTCGCGATCCGGCCAAGTTGGGCGAGACCTTCAGTTATCACCCCGACTACTACCGGATGGACGATGTCGGAGGTGAACAACCACTCAACTTCGTCGACTACGGTCCGCAGAACTCGCGCGGGTTCCGCGCGCTGAAAGTCTGGCTCGCACTCCAACATGCCGGACGCGACGGGTACGTGCGAATGATTGGTGACGACGTCGCCCTCGCGCAGGAACTATACCGGTTGGTGGAAGAGCATCCGCGATTGGAACCGGGCACCCAGAACCTTTCCATCACGACCTTTCGGTATATCCCTGACGGCCTGAGCCAGCAGACAGCGTCGCGGGAAGACTATCTCAACCGACTCAACGAAGAGATCCTTACCCGCATGCAGGAAGAGGGAGAAGCCTTCGTGTCGAACGCGATCGTGGACGGTCGTTATCTCCTGAGGGCCTGCATCGTCAACTTCAACACCAAACCCGAAGATCTCGTCGCACTCATCGAGCTGACCGATCGCCTGGGCCGAGAGCTCCATGAGGCAGCAGACACCAACAAGGACAACTCGAGAGGATGATCATGTCTCCCCACCTCGTCATGCCTCCGATCGGACTGCTCCTGATGACCGGTCTGACGACCGAACCCCACGGTAGACATGCCTTCGTCACCGATACAGTCCACTACACGGTGACGCTCAGCGGGAACCACGCGGGTGAGCAGACGGTGATCGGCGAGACGGACGGTTCTCGACGTGTGTTATTCGAATTCAACGATCGCGGACGCGGCCCACGCGTCGAGGCGCAATACGAAATGGGGGATGCCGGTATCCCGGTTCGCATCACGATTACCGGAATCGACTACTTCAAGGCGAAAGTCGATGAGCGGTATACCCTCGATGCAGGACGGGCGCGCTGGACCAGCACGGCCGAGCAGGGCAATGAGGTGGTTTCGACCGCCGCAGTCTACGTGGCCCTTCAAGAACCTCCTGAAGGGGCAGCGATCCTGGCTCGCGCCCTGTTGGAGAGCCCAACCCATTCACTGAAACTCCTTCCGGCCGGGTCAGCCAAGATCGAAGTGCAGACCGAGCGATCGCTGACCGTCCGCGGCCAATCCAGGACCGCTCGCTACTACCTGATCACCGGACTCGGGATGACCCCGAATGGACTCTGGCTCGAACCAGACGGGACACTCTTTGCCCAGGCCTCAGGTTGGACCAGCGTGATCCGCGAGGGATGGGAAGAGGTCATTCCCTCCCTGCTGGCCGTTCAGGATTCGATCGACGTGGCTCGGGATCGTGAGGCGGCGCGGCAGCTGGCCGATCGCCCTCGCGGGCCAGTTGCTTTCACCGGGGTGTCGCTCTTCGACGCTGATCGGGGGGAACTCGTCGAGAACACCACCGTCCTGGTCGAGGGGAACCGGATCGTGCGCGTCGGCCCTGCCGCCGACTTCGCGCTGCCGGCCGGGACGCGGCAAATCGACGGGCGGGGGAAGACCCTGCTCCCGGGGCTGTGGGACATGCACGCGCACACCAGTGATGTGGACGGACCTCTCAACATCGGCTCCGGGATCACGTCGGTCCGGGATCTTGCCAACACCCCTGAAGAGCTCGCCGAGCGTCAGCGGCGGTGGGACTCCGGCGAGACCATCGGTCCACGCATCGTCAAGGCGGGATTCATCGATGGACCAGGTCCGTTCGCCGGCCCGACCAAGGCGCTAGTGACGACGCCGGAAGAAATGCGTCGGTGGATCGACTGGTATGCGGATCACGGATATGAACAGATCAAACTCTACAGCTCGCTCAAGCCCGAGCTGGTGGCCGTCGCCGCGGAACGCGCCCATGCCAGGGGCCTGAGACTCAGCGGACACATCCCGGCCCACATGCGCGCCCGCGACGCCATCCACCAGGGGTATGATGAGATCCAGCACATCAACATGGTGGTGCTCAATTTCCTCAGCGATACCCTCGACACCAGGACCCCGGTTCGTTTCATCGAACCAGGCAAGCACGCGCTGGATCTCGACCTGACGTCCGACAGTGTGCGGTCGTTCATCCAGCTCCTGGCCGATCGCCACATCGTCGTCGACCCGACCCTCGCCACCTTCGAGGGGCTCTTCACCACCCGACCAGGTGAGATGGCGGAGGGGGATACCCGTATCGCCGTACAGCTACCTTCGCAGGTCAGACGTGCGCTGCTCGGTGGTGGACTCCCCGCGGACGAAGCACTCGTACAGAGGTACCGCGCGAGCTACCGGCAGATGCTGGCACTCGTCAAGACCATGCACGATGCCGGGGTCCAGCTGGTGGCTGGCACCGATTGCCTGGCCGGCTTCTGTCTGCAGCGGGAACTGGAGTTGTACAGCGAAGCCGGGATTCCCAATGCGGACGTGCTCCGGATCGCAACCATTGGGGCGGCCACGGTAACCGGGCGCGCCAACCAACTCGGCTCGGTTCGTCAGGGGAAACTCGCCGACCTCGTTCTCATTGACGGCAACCCACTCCTCGACATGAGGCAAATCCGGCGCGTCAGCCTGGTGATGAAGGACGGGGTGATCTACGATCCTGCGGACGTCCAGCGTACCCTCTCGATCACCCCGTGGCAGGATCTGAGGCCAACGCCCTGAGTCGGGGTGCCGAACCTGACCGTCCCTGCCAAAGGCGATGGAAGGTCAAGATAGTTCCTGCCAAATCCTGCCAGAACGGCAGAATTTACCGGTACGCCGGTTGCCCTTCCATAGTTGGGATTCCAAAGACGGTCGGGGGACAGCTGTCCCTCGACTTCATACTCGACACAGAATTGAGGGCGGAACATGGCATCCAAGATCATCGGCATCGACCTGGGCACGACCAACTCGGTTGTTGCCGTCATGGAGGGCGGGGACCCCATCGTCATCCCGAACGCCGAGGGCGGGAGAACCACGCCATCGGTCGTTGCCTTCACCAAGGATGGTGAGCGCCTGGTCGGGCAGGTGGCCAAGCGGCAGGCGGTCACCAATCCCAAACAGACCATCTTCTCGATCAAACGTTTCATGGGCAGGCGAACCGACGAGATCAAAGAAGAGTCGGGACGGGTCCCGTATGGAGTGATCACCGGTCCCAATGGACTCGCGGCGGTGGAGATTCAGGGCAAGACGTATACGCCGCCGGAAATCTCCGCCATGATCCTGCAGAAGATGAAGCAGACCGCAGAGGACTACTTGGGGACCACGGTGGACAAAGCCGTCATCACGGTGCCGGCCTACTTCAACGATGCGCAGCGGCAGGCCACCAAGGATGCGGGCAAGATCGCCGGGCTCGAGGTGCTGCGCATCATCAATGAGCCCACCGCGGCGGCGTTGGCCTACGGCCTGGACAAGAAGAAGGAAGAGAAGATCGCCGTCTTCGACCTCGGCGGCGGTACCTACGACATCTCCGTGCTGGAACTCGCCGAGGGCGTCTTCGAGGTGAAGAGCACGAACGGCGACACGCACCTCGGCGGCGATGACTTCGATCAACGTCTCATCAACTGGCTGGTGACGGAGTTCAAGAAGGATCAGGGGATCGATCTCTCCAAGGATGCCATGGCCCTCCAGCGCCTCAAGGAGGCAGCCGAGAAGGCCAAGATGGAGCTGTCGAGCACCCAACAAACCGACATCAATCTGCCCTTCATCACGGCCGACCAGTCGGGACCCAAGCATCTCAACATGAGCATCACGCGGGCCAAATTCGAACAGCTCGTGGAGGACCTGATCCAGCGCACCATCGCGCCGATGGAGCAGGCGCTGAAGGACGCCAACCTGAAGCCTTCCGAGGTCGACGAGGTCATTCTCGTTGGTGGGTCAACTCGGATTCCCAAGATCCAGGACATTGTCAAGGATTTCTTCGGGAAGGAACCCAATCGTTCGGTGAACCCCGACGAGGTCGTCGGCATCGGTGCTGCGATCCAGGGCGGCGTCCTCGGCGGCGATGTCAAGGACGTGCTGCTGCTCGACGTGACACCCCTCTCCCTGGGCATCGAGACGCTCGGGGGCGTTACCACGGTCCTGATTCCGCGAAACACCACCATCCCAACCAAGAAGTCGGAAGTGTTCTCGACGGCGGAAGACAATCAGACGACCGTCGAAATCCACGTACTTCAGGGTGAGCGACAGATGGCGGTCGACAACCGCACGATCGGCAAATTCCAGTTGACGGGAATTCCGCCGGCACCGCGTGGCATGCCCCAGGTCGAAGTGGCCTTCGACATCGATGCCAATGGCATCCTTCATGTGTCCGCCAAGGACAAGGCGACCAACAAGGAGCAGAAGATCCGCATCGAGGCGTCCAGCGGACTCTCGGACACCGAGATTGAACAGATGGTCAAGCAGGCGGAGGCCCACGCGGAGGAGGACAAGGGTCGTCGCGACGAGATCGAAAACCGGAACCAACTCGACGGCCTGGTTTACAAGGTCGAGAAGGATAGCAAGGAATGGGTCGATCGGCTCTCGACGGACGTCAAGACCAGGCTCGACACGGCAGTGGAAGCGGGTAAACAGGCGCTGCGGACCGGAGAAGCCGCTGGAATCAGGTCGGCCCTCGAGGAGCTCAATGCCGCCTATAGCGCGGCGGGAGCCTCGCTGTACCAGGCCGCATCGGCGGGTGACACCGGTGAGACGGCCGCACCGCCCCCGACCGACGAAGGGGGTGGGGCGGAAGAGGCCAAGGAGGAGGTCGTCGAAGCCGATTACGAGATCGTCGACGAGCCGAAGGGTTAGGCGGGTTGGCAAGAGGTGGGGTGCGACGGGAACCCATTCTGGCGCATCCCACGTACTATTAGAGGGTGGTCTACTCTTACTCGTGGTGAGGTATGTCTGATCGATCTCTCAACTGGCTCAAGTTCGGCATCCTGGTTTCTCTCGCCTTCGTCCTGGGGCTCTTCTTCGCGGGACTGCTCGATTTGCCACAGAACTCCGTGGCGCAAGACGGGGCAGCCGCGCCCGCCACTCTGACCCAAGCCACCCCGGCTCGATCCATTCCTGAGGCCGCGCCGCTCACGGCCTTGAGTGATGCATTCGCGGCCGTGGCTGAGGCCGTCCGACCCAGTGTCGTATTCATCACCTCCAGGAGGACGACGGAACAAGGCGACCTCCGTGTCCCACCGGGCTTCGAACAGTTCTTCCGTCAGCAGCCACGAAGCCCACAGCGGCAGCAAGGCAGCGGCTCCGGCTTCATCGTGTCGACCGACGGTTACATCCTCACCAACAACCATGTGGTCGAGGGAGCCGAGAAAGTCCAAGTCCGACTCCTCGACCAGCGCACCTTTGAAGCACGGGTCATCGGCGCCGACCCGCTCACCGACGTGGCGGTCGTCAAGATCGACGCCAAGGATCTTTCAGCCGCCGCGTTGGGCTCGAGTCATGACGTCCGGGTCGGAGAGTGGGTCCTTGCCGTCGGCAATCCCCTCGGCAACGCACTGACCTTCACGGTCACATCCGGCATCGTCAGCGCCAAGGGGCGGGGGCAGTTGGGGTTACCCAATCGGGTGAATACCAGCATCCAGGACTTCATTCAGACCGACGCCGCGATCAACCCGGGCAACTCGGGTGGTCCCCTGCTGAACGTGCGTGGTGAGGTCATCGGGATCAACAGCGCCATCGCCAGCCAGACCGGAACCTACGTCGGCTATGGGTTCGCCATTCCCATCGATCTGGTTCGCAACGTCATGAAGCAGCTCATTTCCACAGGGAAGGTCCAGCGTGCTGCGCTGGGCGTGTCGGTTCAGGATGCCTCCCCAGAGGACGCGGAATACGTCGGCTTGAAGGAGATTCGTGGCGTTTTCGTTGCCGACTTCTCCACGGACGACTCCCCGGCAAAACGTGCCGGCATCCAGCAAGGTGATGTGATCATTTCGGTGGACGGGGTGCCCGTCGAGTATGTCGCCCAGTTGCAGCAGGAGGTTGGATTCCGGCGCCCTGGGGAACACGTGAAGGTCGAAGTTGCACGAAAGGGAGGCATCCGACGGACCTATGATGTCGCCCTCATGGCGCAGGAACCGTTGGAACAGACCGCGGTCGCACCAGTCGAAGAGAGCGACGAGGCCAATCCAGGTGAGGAAATCACCGAGATCGGGATCATGGTCGAACCCGTGACACCCGAGATAGCCAGCCGTCTCGACCTGAAGTCCGACTTCGGTGGATTGATCGTGCGGGAAGTCTCACCCGACGGTCCCGCCGCTGATCGCGGACAACTGCTCGGCATTCAAGATCCAAACGGACCGGACATCATTACCGCCGTCGAGGGCACCGAGGTACGGACCGAACGTGACCTGCGGAGGGCTTTGAGGGCTGTTGGGTCGGGCAACGTGGCTACCCTCACCCTGTACAACTCTTCGGCGGGAGCGCGTCGCCTGCTGCGAATCAGGGTCCGCTAGATCAAGGTTCGATGGCCCAGAACTGGGTCGAGAAGTGGAATACGGTAAACGCAATCTCACGGCCGTCGGGTGAAACCGACGGCTGTGTTTTGTCCGTCGCATCGAAAGTCAACTGGACAGGATCCCCGCCACTCGTCTCCACCTTGAACAGTTGCAGCCGTCCATTTGGACCCGGCGCGACGAAAACAACCCATGCGAAGTCGGGTGACACCCCCAGTCCCGACACCCGGTGTTCACTGGCAAAGCGATGGATGGGTCGGGGCCGGCCACCGGTCCGGCTGACCACATAGATCCCGCGTCGATCGATTCCCTCGAACGCGTCGAATACCAGACTGTCGCTGCTGGCAGTCCATTCAACTTGATCCACATCACCGTCGAATGCCTCCAGGATGACGCGTCGTGCCGGCCCGAGTGCCGACCCGGTGCGGGGATCGACGGGAAGGATGAATGGTGTGCCACGCCACGCGTTTCCCTCCTGCCGATCACTGCCGAATGCGATCCATGCCCCGTCTGGAGACCATCGAGGCCATCCGGTTTCATGACCTCCGGAGGTCACCCGCCGAGCGGAGGAGGAACCATCGGCAGGTTGAATCCAGATATCGTCGGACCCTTCCGCATGCGAATGCAGCGCGATCCACCGACCGCCGGGTGACCACGTCATGCCCTGGTCCTCGGAGGCCGTGGCCCTGACCACTTCCCAGGGAGCCGCGGCTGGGAGAGCGGCGCTGCTCGGCACGATGCCGAGGTGCTGTGCGATGTCTGGATAGTGCAGATCGTCGGCCACCCGACGCCAGGACCCAAAGGTGAACCCCAGGTGCGTTCCGTCAGGGCTCCAGCTGGGGGTCTCGGACTGAAAGGCGGTAATCTGCCTCACGGTGCCACCGTCGGCCGGGACGGCGGCAATCAGTGTTCGGTAATCCTGAACCCCAAAGACGACTCGACCATCACGAGTCACCGACGGCGCGTAAGAATCTCTGGCAAAGCTCGTCAGGCGCACTCCGTCCCCACCGTCGAGGGGACGGACATGCAGGTCGACCGTGCCGTGGTCGTTCGGGTGGCTGTAGTAAAGACGAGCACCATCCGGGGAGAAGGCGATGGGACCGAATGCTTCCCATTCCTCTCCGGCGATGGGATCACCGCAGGGCAGAGTGACCACCGGGGCACCATCGGTTTGGGCCAGGCAGGCGACGGAAGCACCATCTGGACTCCAGGCGGGAAACGAAAGTTCCCTCGAATGGGTTTCCCCCACCGCCTCGGAGCCGTCGGCGCTGATGACCCACAGCTCGGACTGCTGACCACTCACGATCACACCGGCAACCCGCAATCCATCGGGAGACCATGACAAACCTCTGAGAGCCACCACGGAGCGCCGCACGTTCCGGACATCAGAGGCGCTCCTCAGGGTTCCCTGAATGGCAGTCTGCCCTCCCCAGAGGTCTCGCCGGGAGCCCGACGCCACATCATAGACCGACCAGACGGGCTCCGGGCCGTCACCACGCCGTTCCCGCACCGCGATCTGTGCCGCGTTTGGGTGCCAGGCGAGTTCGTAGATCCGCTGTACGGGTTCACCCAACTGCCGAACCGGTCCACCGGAGATGTGAGTCAGCAGGAGGTTGCCACCGGATGTATACGCCAGCCAGCTGCCATCGGGCGAAACCGCGCCGACGGGGTCACGATACCCTACGGGCCCAAGTTGGCGGGCACTGGTAAGAAAGCGTAGCCTCGGAAGAGAGGGTAAAGCCTGTTGCGCGGGGGCAAGGCTCGGGGCCAGGCACGTGCAGAGGACAGCGGCAATCCGCCGGTGCCAGGCCCCGACGCCTCCCGTCACTGGGCGGGATCGACCGGAATGTTGTGCTGTCCCGCAACGGAATCCAGGTGCGCCCACCCCCAGCCCGTCAGGGCCCCGTCCACGATCACGAGTGGGAGTAGGGATTTCCGTGGAAGATCGTCCGCCGGACCCGATTGCCCATCAGAACGGAACATCAGAATCTCGATGTATTGCCCACCCATCAGGTACGCCTTGAGGGGGACATCGGGTGCGCCCATGACCACACTCACGCTGTCCTTGGTCATGCCGGCCTGGAGTGATGCGACTCTGGGGTCCTCGCTTTGGCAGGCGCTGGAAACGAGCGTGAAGACGGCGATGACAGCGGCGGTTGAGGCATGACGAAACAGCATGGTTCTCCTCGATCGATGGGTGATGGTGAATCGGCATGACCCGAATCTCCCGAAAGCTACGTGCAGGGAGAAGCAGGAGACAGCCCCGGGGACCGGAGCAACAGGGGGAACCGATCCGGGTAATGGGCCCCACGTTACGGATCGCAACATCAAGAAAAGGGGGCTCGCGGTACCTGCGCGAATGGCCTACCTTAGCAGATGAAGGGTGTTTGCTGCCCTACCAAATTCAGACACATCAGAACTCCGGACCGTTGGCGGGGTGAGCGAGCGTGGCGGAACTGGCAGACGCGCAGGACTTAGGATCCTGTCCCGAAAGGGGTGCGGGTTCGACTCCCGCCGTTCGCATTGTGAGTTCCTCCCCCTCGTGAATTCTTCGAGACTCGAATCGCAAGGAGAACGAACGGTGGAAGCATCAATCCTCGAATGGTTGGGATCGGCGAACGGGGTCCTGGTCCGACTCGCAGCAAGCTTGTTCCTGGCACTGAACGTCGGCGCGGTTCTCGCAGTCGGGATCAAGCGCGACCGGTCGTTCGTCAACAAATGGACTTCACCCTGGCTCGCCGCCAACATGACGCTCGTCGGCGTGGGTCTCGGAGCTCCATTGCTGATCGGCATGGCAAAATTCTGCGTCCGGATGATGGCCTCAACGGGGCACTTCCTGGTTCAACTCTCCCAATAGGACCCAGCGGCGGAGGATCTCTCCGCCGGGTAGTGCCCACCTCTCCCTCACCGCCGAGTTTCGCTTGGCGCGTCACATTGCCCCCCTTCGCGCGACACGGGTAAATTGTTCTGAATGAATGACATTAGCGTCGTCAAGACGGCTGAGGACCCCGCGTCCAAGGCTCTCCAGGTCACCGTGCCGGTCGCACGGGTGCGCGAGGCCGAGAACCGCGCGGTCAAGCAATACTCCCGTCGGGTCCGCCTTCCGGGGTTCAGGAAGGGCAAGGCGCCGGAGGTCATGGTCCGGAAACGGTTTTCGGACGAGATCCGGCAGATGGTGATCCAGGAGGTGATCCGTGAGGGTTGGGATGCCGCGCGAGAGGCCGAAGACCTGAAGCCGCTGCGCGATCCCGCCGTCCGTAATCTGAAGTTCGAGGATGGCGCCCCGGTAGAATTCGAACTTTTCGTCGAAGTGAAACCGGAGATCACTCTTCAACGATTCGGCGGATTCAAGCTCACACGAACCCTGGTTGCGGTGTCGGACGACCAGGTCGCCGAACAGATCGAACAACTTCGATCACGCAAGGCCTCGTGGATCCCGGTCGAAGGTCAACGACCGGAACTCGGGCACCGCGTCTCGGGAGAGGTCGCGTCCATCGAAGGCGAGACCGTTCACGCAGGCAAGCCGTTCGTCATGGTGCTGGGCGAAGGTGAGGCCATCCCCGACCTGGAAGATCAGATCATGCGGCTTACCCCAGGTGAAGTGGCCGAGGCCGACGTCCGATTCCCCGACGATCACCCCGACGAGACACGACGTGGCCAGACCCGACGCGTACGCGTCACCCTTCACGAGGTCAAGCGGAAGGAACTGCCCGAGGTGGACGATGCCTTCGCCGCGACGATTGGTGACTTTCCCACCGTGGCGGACCTGAAGACGGCCATCCGGGAAGACCTCGAACGTGAGGCGGAGCGAACGGCAGACTCCAAGGTGCGGGAGGACCTGATCATGCAACTCGCCGAGGCGAACAATCTGGTGTCACCGCCTTCGCTCGTGGAACGCGTCCTCCATGGGTTTGCGCATGCGTATGAGGTTCCAGCAGAGCAGTTCGAGAACTTCGCGACCCAGTTTCGCCCTGTCGCGATCCAGCAGGTTCGGCGTGACCTGGTGCTGTCGGCCGTTGCGGAAGCGCACGGGCTTCGGGCCACCGAGGGCGATCTCGATGCCAGGATCGCGGAGATCGCCGAGTCGCGAAACAGCACCCCTGCGGAAGTGTACCGGTCTCTCGAGGAAGCCAAGCGGCTGCCGGAACTCGAGCGGGCCCTGACGGAGGAGAAGGTCTTCGACTTTCTCCTGAACGAATCCACGGTGAGCGAGGAGCAGTCGTGACTATGAGTTCCCTGTATCCCCCATACATCATCGAGCGGTCCAGCCGGGGCGAGAAGACCTACGACATCTTCTCCCGCCTCCTCATGGACAGGATTGTCTTTCTCGGTGCCCCGATCAACGACGACGTCGCGAACATCATCATCGCGCAACTCCTCTTTCTCGATGCCGACAATGCCGAGAAAGACATCTTCCTCTATCTCAACTCTCCGGGTGGTGTAGTGTCAAGTGGCATGGCGATTTACGACACCATGCAACACCTTCGGGCTCCGGTGAACACGATTTGCATGGGTCTTGCTGCATCGATGGGAGCCTTTCTCTTGGCGGCGGGTGAGCAGGGCAAGCGGGCGGCATTACCCCACTCGAGAATCATGATCCACCAGCCGTCAGGCGGAGCGCACGGCACGGCTGCCGACATCGAGATTCAGGCTCGGGAGATCCTCTACTTGCGCTCGAAGACGAACCAGCTCCTGAGTAAACACACCGGACAATCGGTGGAGACCATTGAGCGGGACGTTGATCGTGACCGGTTCATGAGTGCGGAAGAAGCCCAGGCATATGGCATCATCGATCGTGTACTCGTGCCGCAGGAGAGAGAACCGAGTGGCAAGACCCCTTGACGGTCGGCGCCGCTGGGGTCTTCATTGACCGGAGGCCGATGACCCATGTCTACTGAGAAGCAGCTCCGCTGTTCTTTCTGCGGCAAGTCGAAAGATTCGGTTCGGAAGTTCATT
>QKDC01000057.1 GCA_003246755.1 Gemmatimonadota bacterium
TTGACCGACTCGATGACTATGTGGATCGGGAGCTGTCACCGGAAGAGATGGCCCAAGTCGAGGAGCATCTTTCCCAATGCGCCGACTGTGCGGAGCAGCATGAGTTCGAGGAGGGGGTGCTCCGCTGTCTCAGGGAGAAGCTCCAGCGTATTGCCATTCCGGACGATGTCGCCGCCCGCATTCTCGATGCCGTCTCGAGGGGCGAGGCCCCCTCCTCACCACCTACTACCTGATTCCTGGAGGATCGCTTGCTTGTCCATCGCTCTGGCATCACCATGGGGTTTGCACTCCTCCTGCTGGCGGGTCCCACCCCCTCGGCTCAGGCGCAGGAAACCAAGGCCAGTTTTGCCGAACGCGTCGCCGGGATGGTGCGTCTGGATGGGTTCATTCCTGTCCTCTGGGAAGAGTCGAGCGGAAAACTCTTTCTCGAAGTACCGACCGATGGCCGGGAGTTCATCTACGTCGTCAGTCTTCCTGCCGGCATCGGCTCGAACGACATCGGGCTCGACCGCAGCCAGTTGGGCGGTGAGCGTGTGGTGCGGTTCGAGCGAGTTGGACCGAAGGTTTTCCTCGTCGAGCCCAATCAGCGGTATCGCGCCATCACGGATAATCTGGCGGAACGGCGTGCCGTCGAGGAGTCTTTCGCGACGTCGGTTCTCTGGGGGTTCAAGGTCGAGGCGGAGGAAGGCGACCGGGTCCTGGTCGATGCCACGGCCTTTGTGCTGCGGGATGCGCATGGAGTGGCCAGCGGACTGCAACGCTCACGCCAAGGGACTTTCCGCGTGGACGAGAGCCGGAGTGCCATCTATCGGCCGGGAACCAAGGCGTTTCCCAGAAACTCGGAGATCGAAGTTCGTCTGACCCTGGTGGGCGACAATCCTGGTGGATGGGTGCGTAGCGTCGTTCCCACTCCCGAAGCCATCACGGTCCGCCAGCGCCACTCCTTCGTCGCTCTCCCGGAACCGGGATTCGTGGCAAGGGAACTCGACCCTCGCGGCGGCTTCTTTGGCATGACCTACGCTGACTATGCGACACCGATCGCTTCACCGCTCCAGAAGCGATTCATCGCGCGACATCGCCTGCAGAAGCGAAATCCGGCCGCTCCCTCCAGCGACCCGGTGGAACCCATTGTCTACTACGTCGACGCCGGTGCCCCAGAGCCGGTCCGGAGCGCACTCATCGACGGGGCACGGTGGTGGAACCAGGCGTTCGAGGCGGCGGGCTACCGGAATGCCTTCCGAGTGGAAGTCCTTCCTGATGGGGCGGATCCGATGGATGTCCGCTACAACACCATTCAGTGGGTCCATCGCTCCACCAGGGGATGGAGTTATGGATCGACGGTGTCCGATCCGCGCACCGGTGAGATCATCAAGGGCCACGTGTCGCTGGGCTCCCTGCGTGTTCGGCAGGACTACCTGATTGCGGAAGGGCTGCTCTCACCCTATGCGGGTGACGAGGCGCGATCCCCGGAGGCGGAGGCCATGGCCCTGGCCAGGATCAGGCAGCTCTCCGCGCACGAGGTCGGTCATACTCTGGGGTTGCAGCACAATTACATCGCCAGCACACAGGGTCGCGCGTCGGTAATGGACTATCCCGCCCCGCTCGCCCGGCTGGGGACAAGTGGGAGTATCGATCTGTCGGATGCCTACGCGGTCGGAATCGGAGAGTGGGACAAGGTGGCCATCACGTGGGGTTACCAGGATTTTGCACCGGGAGTGAATCAGGCCGCAGCCCTGGAGGAGATTCTGGGTGCAGCGCGCGGACGCGGGATCGCTTTTCTGACCGACCAAGACGCCCGCCCGACGGGGAGCGCACATCCTCAGACCCATCTCTGGGACAACGGGGTGAATGCTGCCGATGAGTTGGATCGCGTCATGACGGTGCGGCGGGCAGCTCTCATGCGTTTTGGAGAGCGCGCCATCCGGCAGGGAAGCCCGATGGCCACCCTCGAAGAGGCCTTCGTGCCGCTCTATCTCCATCACCGATACCAGGTTGAGGCTGCCGTCAAAGTGATTGGCGGTCAGTGGTATACCTATGCCATGCGGGGAGATGGTCAGGAACCGTTGCATGCGGTGTCGGCCGCCGATCAGAATCGCGCACTGGACGCGGTCCTCGAGACGATCAGCCCACAGGCACTCGCGATTCCAAGGGCCATTCTCGCGGTGATCCCACCCCGGCCGAGCGGCTATCCGGAACACCAGGAACTACTGGATGGTGAGACTGGCCTGGTGTTTGACGCGATCACCCCGGGGACGGCGGTGGCGGATTTCGTCGTTGGCCTGCTCCTCGACCCGCAACGGGCAGCACGGATGGTCCAACAACACGCCCTCGACCCCGACTTGCCCGGTTTGGAGCATCTGCTGACCCGCGTCACCGGCGCTGCGTTCGGTCAGAGCCCCGCTGACGGGTACCACGCTGAATTGTCACGTGCGGTGCAGCGAGTCATTGCCGACCGGTTGATGACGTTGGCGATGAGTGCGGGCATGCCGCAGGTCCGTGCCCTTGCAGCCTATCAGTTGCAGACCATGAAGTCCCAGCTCGAGGAACAGAGGCCCGCACCAGTGGCAGAGCGGGCCCATCGCTTCATGCTGGCGTCCGATATCAGTCGATTCATGACTCGCGTCTTCAATGCGGCGGACACCCCACGCGCCAGTAACCCACCTGGCAGCCCGATTGGGGACATCGACCCCCCACCTCAACCTGTCGTACCCCCGGAGGCCCCATGAGCAATGCAGCTCCACTCCACCGCCATCTCGTGACGGGCTCGCTCCTGTTCTTGGGCGCCACAGGGGTCGCCGCGCAGGGTCCTCCGATTCCCACGGCCAGCCCGGCGGATGTCGGATCCGTGAGTGCGATTCTCGAAGCCGTCTATGACGTGATCTCGGGTCCCGCCGGCGAGGCACGGGACTGGGATAGAATGCGCTCACTCTTCGTGCCCGGAGCACGACTCATTCCCACGGGTCGAACGCAGGCCGGCGACGCCCGCCACCGCGTCCTGACTCTCGAGGAATACATCGAGTCGTCCGGGCCGTTCTTGGAGCGCAACGGTTTCTTCGAGCGTGAGATTGGCCGTGTCAGTGAACGCTATGGGAATATCGTGCACGCCTTCAGCGCGTACGACTCACGCCGGACCGCTGAAGACGCCGAACCCTTCGCCCGAGGGATCAACAGCTTTCAACTGTGGCACGATGGGAGCCGGTGGTGGGTCGTCTCCATTTTCTGGGAAGCGGAGACACCGGAGAATCCCATCCCGGAGAAGTACCTGAAGGGTATCAACTAGGGGCAGCCACCCAGTATTCCCGTGAATCCTCTCCAGCCCTTCCTCGATGAGCGCGGCTATGTGGTTCTCGATGGAGGGCTGGCGAGTGAGTTGGTGCGGAGAGGAGCCGACCTCAATCACGACCTCTGGTCGGCCAGGTTGGTCGTCGAAGATCCGCAGGCCATCATCGAGGTCCACCGGGCGTATTTCGAGGCTGGGGCCGACGTTGCGATTTCGGCGAGCTATCAAGCATCCTTGGAAGGTTTCTTTGCCTGGGGTGCCAGTGCGGCGGAGGCCGAACGACTCCTCACGCGCTCGGTCGATCTGGCCCGAATCGCTCGCGATCAATTCTGGGCGGAGCATTCCACTTCCCGTCGGTTCCGTCCCCTGGTCGGTGCTTCCGTGGGCCCCTATGGCGCGGCCATTGGTGGTGGCGCGGAGTACCGGGGCCATTATGGGCTCGTCCAAGGGCAACTCCGCGACTGGCATCGATCGCGACTGGACAGTCTCATCGCCGGCGGGGCTGATTTGCTCGCGATTGAGACCTGCCCATCGGTGATCGAGGCTGAGGTGCTCACCGGACTCCTCGCTGAATACCCCAATGTCCGTGCGTGGATTTCCTTCGTCTGCAAGAACGGCGAAGAGACCTGCGAGGGCCAAGCGATCGAAGAGGCGGCTGTCGTTGCCGACGCCGCGGAATGTGTCGTCGCCGTCGGGATCAATTGTACAGCACCCGAACACATCGAGACGCTGCTTCAGCGAATGGCGAGCGTGACCGCGAAACCACTCGTCGCCTATCCCAACAGTGGTGAGGGTTGGGATGCCGAGCATCGGGTTTGGGTTGCCAGGGACGACCCTGCTGGCAAGAACGGCGGGTTGGGTGACGTATGGGGTGAACGCGTTACGGCGTGGTACCGAGCTGGGGCGAGGCTGGTCGGTGGCTGCTGTCGCACCACGCCCAGCGACATACAGGCCATTGCACGGAGCCTCGAAACTCTCACCGGCACGACCCCCCCATGAGCTATGACGTCATTATCGCCGGGCTGGGTGCCATGGGCAGTTCCGCGGCCTGGCAACTCGCCCGACGTGGAGTCAACGTGCTGGGCTTCGACCGATTTCATCCCCCTCACACCATGGGGAGCTCCACCGGTCGAAGTCGGATCATTCGTGAGGCCTATTGGGAGAGCCCCTTTTACGTGCCATTGGTACGGAGGGCGTACGAGCTATGGGAGGATCTGGGACGGGCTCGGGGCGGGTCGCTGCTTCGGCGGACCGGTGGCTTGATCATCGGATCGAAAGAAGGTGACTTGGTCTCAGGTGCGATTCGAAGCGCCGACGAGCACGAGGTCCCCTATCAGGTTCTCGAGGCTCGGCAGGTCCGGGAGCGGTATCCCTTCAGGCCCGATGGGGCCCTGGTCGGTGTCCTGGAGCCACGAGCCGGAGTGCTCCAGCCGGAAGAGTGCGTCGCTGCGATGCTCGCCGAGGGAGCCGCACACGGTGCGGAGCTTCACTTCGACGAACCCCTCGAACGGTGGGAAGCACTCGGCGGAGGGGACGGCGTTCGGGTGTTCACGGCCCGGGGGACGTTCGAGGCCCAGTACCTCATTCTGGCGGTAGGCGCGTGGATGAGTGGCAACCTCCCGGGGCTCCCGGCTCAGACACTTCCGCTCTCGGTAGCAAGGCAGACCATGTACTGGATCCGACCGCTTCCGGGGTCAGTGTGGGGAGCCGACTCATGCCCGGTCTGGCTCTGGGAGACTCCTCAGGGGCCGGTATACTACGGCTTTCCCGATCTCGGAGACGGCCCCAAGGTGGCACGTCATCATGGCGGAGAGGTCGTCAATCCCGACCAGGTGAATCGCCAGGTGGCCGAGGGGGAATCGAGCGAATTGAGACGATTCCTCGAGGAGGCGATTCCGTCGCTCTCCGGCACGGTCGAGGAGGCCCAGGTATGCCTCTATACGAACACTCCCGATGAGCACTTCATCCTCGACCGGCATCCGGAGCACTTCAACGTCCTCCTCGTGAGTCCATGCTCGGGGCACGGCTTCAAGTTCGCTCCCACCGTGGGGGAGATCCTTGCTGACGCTTGTCAGGGAGCCCCGCCGCGATATGACTTGGAGCACTTCCGGCTCGAACGGTTTCTTCCAGGAGATGTGCTATGACAACTGTCCGGAGCATGGTGTTGGCCCTGAGTTGTCTCTTCAGCACCGTCGGCGTGGGTCAGGAGCCGATCAAGGTGTTGATCGCGGTCGACATGGAGGGTGTGACCGGTGTCGTCACTGCTGAGCAGCTGGGACCCGCCGGGTTTGAGTATCAGCGGTTCCGTGAATTCATGACGGACGAGGCGCTCGCCGCGGTCGCCGGTGCACGTGAAGCCGGAGCCACGGAGATCCTCGTGGTTGATTCACACGGGAATGGTCAAAACCTGCTGATCGATCGGTTCCCACCCGAGGTAAGGATCATCCGGTCCTGGCCTCGTCCTCTGGGTATGGTCGCCGGGCTGGATTCCTCCTTCGCTGCCGTCGTGTTCATCGGGTATCACAGCGGTACCACCAACCGACATGGGGTACGGGCGCACACGATGTCGAGCGCCAACATCACCAGTCTCAAGGTCAACGGTGAGGAGGTCTCCGAATCGGGGTGGGGGGCCATGATCGCCGGCACGTTCGGGGTTCCGGTCGTGGCCATCTCCGGCGATGAGGCCGCTGTTGGGGAGCTGCTCGTGCGGATCCCAGGTGCGGAAGGGGCCATCGTGAAACAGTCGATTTCTTTCCACAGCGCGAACACGATGACACCGGCGGCGGGACAGGCCCTCATCCGCGAGCGCGTGCGAGAGGGCGTCCGGAAGCGGGGGTCCATCTCGCCGGTCAGCCCTCCATCAACGGAACCGGTGACGGTCGACATTACCTTCAAGAACTATCGACCGGCGGAAGTATTGGCATACCTTCCCATGTTTGAACGTCCGACCTCCCACTCGATCCAGTTCACGGTGAAAGACATGCTCGCTGCTTCCCAGGTGTTCGAATTCGTGGGTGACTACGAGATTGGGTTGAGCCCATGAGAGATTCCCGCCCTGATTGGACGCGAACGCAGAAGGGCAGCGGCGCGCCCTGGGAACCGATCGCGGGGTACTCTCGCGTCGTTCGGGTCGGTCCCCACGTGTTGGTCGCCGGAACGACCGCCACGGATGCAGACGGTAACGTCGTGGGGGTCGGTGACCCATACGTGCAAACCAAACAGACGATCCAAAACGTTGAAAAAGCTCTGGCCTCGGTTGGCGCCCGCCTCACCGACGTCGTTCGGACCCGGATGTATGTGGTGGATATCTTGCGCTGGGAGGCCGTCGCCCGGGCTCACGGCGAGGTTTTCGGGGAAATCCGCCCCGTGACGGCGATGGTTGAAGTCAGCCGGCTGATTGCTCCGGAAATGCTCGTGGAAATCGAAGCGGACGCAATCCTCAGCGCGCAAACGGAGGAGTAACACTATGCCAGGAGGGCGTGGCCGCGTGGTGGCGGTCGTGGGAACCGGGACGATCGGCCGCTCGTGGATCCGCGTATTCACGAGAGGTGGCTACGAGACACGGGCTTGGGACCCCGATCCTGAGAAGCTTCAGGATGCGGCCACCTGGCTGAAAGCTGATCTCAAGCTGGCACGCAAACGACAGGGTCTTCGCAAGGCCGTGGCAAAGAGCCAGCGCGAACTGCTCACCCTCTGTGACAGTCTCGAGGAAGTCGTCAGTGGTGTGTCCTACGTGCAGGAGTGCGGACCCGAAGATCAGGGTATCAAGCGTGAGATCTTCTCTGCTCTCGATACGATGGCAGGGGAGGGCACCATTCTCGCCAGCAGTGCTGCGACGATCGGTCTGGACGCTTTGACCGGCGGTCTGCGTTGCCGCCCGTACTGCATCATCGCACACCCACTCAATGCCCCGCACGTGGTCCCGGTCGTCGAGGTCTTCGCCGATTCGGAAACCGACAAGGCGGTCATTCGCCGGACGTTCCGGTTTCTCCGACGTGTTGGGTTGCTCCCGATCGCTGTACGGCACTACCAGCCTGGGCTGATTGCCTCGCGGCTCGAAGCAGCACTCGTGCGCGAAGCCATCGATCTGGTCCGGACCGGAACCGCGGACTTGGCGGCGATCGAAACCGTCATGGCGGACGGGCTTGGACTCTGTTGGGCTCTTCAAGGCCCCGTGGGGACGGTGAGCTTGAAGGCTGACGGAGGCGTTCGGGAGCATCTTGCGCGGTATGCGTCCACCTACGAGGGAATCTGGGACGACCTCAAGACCGATTTGCGCCTGACTCCGGAGTTGATCGATCAGGTTGCGCAGGCACTCGATCCTCTCCCGACGGGAGTCACGCCGGAAGACCATCGCGCCTGGCGCGACGACCTCGTGGATCGCGTGCGACGGGCCAAAGCAGCGCACCCCCTGGAGGGAGACGGCTTCGAGGAGAATGAGGGCCAATGATCCGGCGTCTGAGCCTGCTGGAAGGGGCCATTGATTATGCCGGACTCTTCCCTCCAGCGAGCCTCTCCCTGGCTGAGGCATTGGCGAGCTACGGACGGTATCGTATGGAGGGCGATGCGTGGGCCCTCGGAGGGTTCGTCATCCCCGCGGGTCGGCTGCGTGAATTTCAGGAGAACGCCGACCGCAGCATGCTTCCCGAGACGCCATGGCCCCTCTCGATCATCCTCCCCGCCGATCATTCTGAAGGATTGGCCCAAGTCGAGGCCTTTCTCGCTGCCAACATGCCCAAGGTGGGTCGTGTTTCGGCCATCGAAGCGAAGATCCAGGAGCCTGGGATGGCGCGGGCACTGGCCGATGTGATTCCTGCAGGTATCGATCTCTTCTTCGAAATCGCGCTCACCGATGACACCGAGCGACTCGTCCAGGCAGTTGCCGCGACTGGAAGGTTCGTCAAGTACAGGACGGGCGGAGTCGTGGCGGACTCCATCCCCCAACCAGGCGAGTTACTCCGAGGACTGGAGGCCGTCGTTGCAGCACGAGTTCCATTCAAGTGCACCGCCGGTTTACATCACCCGGTGCGGGGGTCCTATTCTTTGACCTATGAACCGGGGAGCGCGGTGGCCGTGATGCACGGGTACTTGAATGTTCTCCTGACCACCGGATTCCTGATGGCAGGGTGGGGTCCAGACCGAGTCCTACCGGTGCTGCTCGACACCTCGGCCGAGTCATTCGAGGTTTCGGAGAGTGGCGTTGCCTGGAGAGGCGAGGTGCTTGCCGAGAGGGCCATCGAGCATCTGCGTAGTGGCGGATTCCGGAGCTTTGGCTCCTGCTCATTTCGGGAACCCATCGACGAACTTGCTCTCCTTCCGGTATCATGAATCACGACGATCCAACTCTCGACCCCTCCCGTCGATCATGGGTTCCCTCGGCCAACCAGGTTGGCGCGGACTTCCCCGTGCAGAACCTCCCCTATGGCGTGTTCCGCCGAGCCCCCACGGATACTCCATCACTGGGCGTGGCCATTGGCGACCGCATCCTCGACCTGCGGGTGGCCCTCGAGCACGTGGCGATGACTCGGCTGCCCAGTGCGGTACGTGAAGCCTGTGGTTCGAGTACCCTCAACCCACTTTTGGCTTTGGGGGCTGACGCGTGGCACGCTGCGCGAGAGGCCGTGAGTACGATCCTGACGGAAGGGGTCGGGAGCGACCCTCCCCCAGAGGGATGGCTGCCTTCCCAGGCCGAGGTCACGTCACTCCTTCCGATGACCGTCGGAGACTATACCGACTTCTATGCCTCGATCCACCACGCAACCAACGTGGGGAGGATGTTCAGACCCGATAATCCGCTTCTTCCCAACTACAAGTACGTGCCGATCGGGTACCATGGGCGAGCTTCGTCCGTGGTCGTGAGTGGGACGCCGGTTGCTCGTCCTTCCGGTCAACGCAAAGGCGGAGCAGGTGGTGCCGGTGAAGAGACGCCCACGTTCGGTCCTTGCCAGCTCCTCGATTATGAATGTGAGGTCGGTCTGGTCATTGGTCCGGGCAATAACCTGGGTGAGACCATTCCCATCGGGAAGGCGGAGGAACAGATTTTTGGGTACTGCCTCCTCAACGACTGGTCTGCTCGAGACATTCAGGCGTGGGAGTATCAGCCGCTGGGCCCGTTCCTGTCCAAGAGTTTTGCGACGACACTCTCGCCGTGGGTCGTGACCTCTCATGCCCTGGCACCCTTTCGTGCTGCACTCCCAGCACGACCACCGGGTGACCCGGCCCCACTCCCCTACCTTGACGAGTCGGGATTGTCGGGAGGCATCAAGCTCGATCTGGAGGTGCATCTCCTGACGGCTGCCATGCGGCAATCGGGACTCTCGCCACACCGCCTGAGCCGGGCGAGCTTTCTCGAGATGTACTGGAGCCCCGGCCAGATGGTGACTCATCACGCGAGCAACGGCTGCAACTTGCGGCCAGGCGACCTCCTGGGGAGCGGCACCGTATCGGGCACGACCGACGACGCTCGGGGCTGTCTCCTCGAGTTGACGTCGCGGGGACGTCATCCGATTACCCTGCCCAACGCCGAAGTTCGGCGCTTCCTCGAGGATGGAGATGAAGTCATCCTCACCGGACACTGTCATAGGGACGGCTTCGCCTCCATCGGGTTTGGTGAATGCCGCGGGAGAATCAGCGGATGAGCATCCAGGATCTTCGTCGTGAGTACACCCAAGGAACGTTGGACGAGGCCTCCGTTGCTCCAGATCCGTTGGACCAGTTCGCGTCGTGGTACGCCCAAGCGGAGCAGGCCGAGATCGCAGACGCGAATGCGATGACCCTTGCCACCTCGAGTCTTTCCGGCCGACCGGCGGCGCGGATCGTACTCCTCAAGTCGTATGGAGCGAACGGGTTCTCGTTTTTCGGAGACTTTCGAAGTGGGAAGGGGAAGGACCTCACCGCGAATCCTGTTGCAGCACTGCTGTTCTTCTGGAAGGAGCTGGAACGACAGGTCCGGATCGTCGGGTCGGTAACTCGTCTCCCGACGGATGCGGCTCGTGCCTATTTCGAAACCCGGCCGCGCGGGAGCCAGATTGGCGCTTGGGCGTCCCACCAGAGTGCCGAGCTCACGCAGGGTCGATCACAACTCGAATCGAGGGTTCGGGCCCTGGAGGAGGAGTACCGCTCCAGCCCGGTGCCCTTGCCCCCGCACTGGGGCGGGTTCCTCCTGTCGCCCGATTACTACGAGTTCTGGCAGGGCAGAGAAAGTCGGCTCCACGATCGGATCTGTTACCAGCGGAACGCACCGGTCGGCTGGACGGTCAGCCGACTGAGCCCCTGAGGCGGGACGGTTACCGTTGTGACCACCGTGGGCGACGTGCTCGCGGCACGGCTGGTCGAGCGTCTGGCGTTCCTCGGTGTTCATTCCCAGGTTGCGCTGGTCGCGGTCTCGGGTGGGCCGGACTCCCTGAGCCTCCTCCATCTGTTGGCAGCGACGGTCGGTGAGCATCACCTCGAACTCGTGGTGGGTCACGTCGATCACGGAATTCATCCCGAGAGCGAATCGGTTGCTGCCGCTGTGGCCGATGAGGCTGCCAGACTGGGCCTTCCCTTCGAAACTACACGTATCGCACTGGGACCTGATGCCGGGGAAACCGAGGCCCGGACTGCACGATATGACTGGCTTCACGAAACCCTCGCCCGTCTTACGGCTCGCACGAAGTCCACCGGAGTCATCGTGACAGCGCACCATCGGGACGACCAAGTAGAGACCATTCTCATGCGGGTCTTCAGAGGCTCGGGTCCGGCGGGACTGTCCGGGATTCCAGCAGTGCAGGGGTCGGTCGTTCGGCCGCTTCTCGATGTGTCGCGTGAGGATCTTTCGGCATTCCTGTCGGAGATTGGTGCTTCCTCATGGTCGGATCCGTCAAATCGCTCGGAGCGAAATACGCGCGGTTGGATTCGACAGAGGGTTCTTCCGGAGCTCAGAAGGAAACTCCCTGAGGTGGAATCCGCCCTGATCGCCCTTGGCGACCAGGCTCGAGCGGCGAGGGAAGCGTGGGATCGTGTTCTCAACGAGCTTCCACTCGTCATCGAGCGTGAAGGTGCGGGGCTCGCTTTTGCTTCGGCTCCCCTTCGGACCTATGATAGAGGGCTCGCCGAGACCCTCTTCAGGGCCTTGGCGAGGCGCATCGGACTGACCGTCGGGCCCCGTCGCGGCGCTCGCGCTCTCGAGATCGTGCTCTGGGGCCGTAGTGGGGTCCGGGCCGATTTGGGTCAGGGCTGGTTCGCCGAAGTGCGGTTCGACCGGATCGCGTTGGTCCGCACCCCTGTCGCATTGGCAGAAGCCGACATGGGTGAACCTGCGGGTGAATGGCGCTCGGGTCGGTGGCGCTTTCGATGGCGAGGCGAGTCCCGTCCCGGACACATCACCAGGTCTGGTTGGACGACATGGCTTGTCCCCGGCCAGTATAGGGTTCGTGGATGGCGTCCCGGGGACAGAATTCGGCCTTGGAAGGGCACAGGAAGCCGTCTCGTGGTCCGATGCATGCAGGAACAGGAAGTGGGTAGGAGTGAGCGGCCAGCTTGGCCGGTCGTCTGTGCGGGGGATGACATCGTCTGGGTTCCGGGGGTGTGCCGGTCGGCACTCGCCGTGCCGACGCAAACCGATCTTGGAGGGGTTCTGCGAGTTGACGTTGAGCGTGAATAGCCCGGAGCTGCGGGCAGGTGGCCGAATGCTGCAGAACGTCGTCTTCGATGCCGAGACGATCGCTCGGCGCGTTCGGGAACTCGGCAAAGAGATCACGGACGCCTACCCGGAGGGCGAACTCCTCGTGCTCGGGTTGCTCAAAGGCAGTTTTATTTTTCTGGGTGATCTGGTTCGTCAGATCGAGCGCCCTTTGCAGATCGATTTTCTGGTGGCTTCCTCCTACGGTACGGAGAAGATCTCCAGTGGGAACGTGCGGTTGCTCTACGACCCGGTGACCCGCCTGGAGGGAAAGCATATTCTCATCGTCGAGGACATCATCGACACCGGGAAGACCCTCAGGGTACTACTGGATCTGCTTTCGGAGCGTGCGCCGAGTTCGATCGCGGTGTGTGCCCTCCTGGACAAGGAGTTGATGGCGGATCCACCCACGGAGATTCGATTTGTGGGGTTCAAGGCCCCGAAGGCGTTTCTTGTCGGGTACGGCCTCGATCATTCAGAGGAGTACAGGCATCTTCCTTATATCGTTGACCTGGACTAGGAACTGATGGCGGATCGTCCAACACCCCGACCCCCGACGAGCGGTTTCTCCGGCTGGAGCAAGAACCTGGCGCTTTGGGCCATGGTCGCCATTTTCGCTGCCTTCCTCTGGAAGCAGATGGGCACCCAGCGCACGGCCAGCCAGGAGATCACGTACTCCCAATTCAGCCAGCAGTTGGACGCCGGAAACATCGAATCGGTGGAGGTCTACGACGGGAGCACCGTCAAGGGGACCTTCAGGACTCCGGTGACCTTCAAGGAAACCGCGACACCGTCCTTTACCGTCCTGCTGACTGGAACGATGAGCGATGCGCTGCTCACCCGGCTGGAGGATGCGGGTGTCCAGATCAGTGCCAAGGAGCGCCGTGGTGGTCTGATGACCTTCTTCATCGCCGCGCTCCCCTGGATCGTGATCCTCGGGCTCTGGTTTTTCCTTCTGCGCCAGTTGCAATCGGGGGGCAATCGGGCTTTTGCCTTCGGCAAATCGAAGGCCAAACTCCTGGCGGGCGATACCCCCAAGGTCACCTTTGCGGATGTTGCTGGTGCCGATGAGGCGAAAGTCGAACTCGAGGAGATCATCGAATTCCTGAAGGATCCGCAACGGTTCACCAGGCTCGGTGGTCGACTTCCCAAGGGCGCCCTATTGGTCGGCCCTCCTGGTACTGGGAAAACCCTGCTCGCGAAGGCCGTTGCGGGCGAAGCGGCCCGACCCTTCTTCTCCATGTCGGGATCGGACTTCGTGGAGATGTTCGTCGGAGTTGGCGCGAGTCGAGTGCGTGACCTTTTCGAGCAAGGGAAGGCCCATGCACCGTGCATCATCTTCATCGATGAGATCGACGCAGTGGGTCGGCACCGAGGGGCAGGGCTCGGCGGTGGTCACGACGAACGTGAACAGACCCTGAATCAACTCCTTGTGGAGATGGACGGGTTCGAGAGCAACGACGGCGTCATTCTCCTCGCGGCGACCAATAGGCCCGATGTGCTCGATCCCGCGCTGCTCCGGCCGGGGCGTTTCGACCGGCAGATCGTAGTCGACTCCCCGGATGTGAAGGGGCGCGAGGGTATTCTGCGCGTTCATACGCGGAAGATTCCCCTCGCACCCGACGTTCGTCTCGATACGCTGGCCAAGGGAACACCTGGGCTCGCCGGTGCCGATCTCGCCAACCTGGTGAACGAGGCGGCGCTCTTGGCGGCGCGGCGCAACAAAGTGCTCGTTGATGCCAGAGACTTTGAGGATGCCAAAGACAAGGTGATGCTGGGTGTCGAGCGACGGAGTCTTCAACTCACCGAGGATGAGCGACGGCTCACTGCGTATCACGAGGCCGGTCATGCCATCGTTTCCCTGAAGATCCCTGGAAGCGATCCACTCCATAAGATCACCATCATTCCGAGAGGTCGTGCGCTCGGGCTCACCACCTGGCTTCCTGAGGAAGACCGGCACAACTACACCAAGATTTGGCTCGAGGGGCGACTTGCTGCGGCGTATGGCGGTCGGGTGGCTGAAGAGCTCGTGTTCGGTCCCGACAAGGTGACCACCGGCGCTACGAACGACATCGAACAGGCCACGTCCATTGCACGACGGATGGTGACGCAGTTTGGGATGAGCGAGAGAATCGGTGTGGTTGCCATCGGCGATCGGGAGCAGGAGATCTTCCTGGGCAGGGAACTCTCTCATCGCCGCGAGGTATCCGAGCGGATGTCCGACCTCGTCGACACCGAGGTGAAGCGCATTCTCGACGAGGCTTACCGGCTTGCCGAGGAGATCCTCCGCAGCGAACGCGATCTGCTCGATCGCCTGGCTGCGGCGCTCCTCGACAGGGAGACACTCGATCGGGATGATCTCGACACCCTGGTCCGTGGGGAAGAACTCCCACCCGTGTTACCCACGCCGGAGCCCTCGGTCACCCCTGCTTCGGTCACGCGTCCGGAGCCATCGCCCCAGGCGGTGCCAGGCATTCTGGGCACGCCACCCGCGAACCCCGCAGGCGCCTAGCCGGTTGTCAGGGCGTCGATGACGTCCTCGGTAGTCGAACGTCCTCCATATCGGGTCGCGGCACTGGTTTTTGCCGCGATCCTGGCTGGGTATGTCTTCACACTTGCCCCGACGGTAACACTCTGGGATGCGGGCGAGTTGATCGCGGCGTCGAAAACTCTCGGCATCCCGCACCCTCCGGGGACACCCCTGTTCGTTCTCATGGCCCATGTGTGGGCTTCGTTGGTCCCCATCGGCGAGTTCGCCTGGCGGACGAATCTGCTTAGCGCGGGCTTCAGTGCGGCGGGGAGCGCGCTGTGGTTTCTCTCAGCCCACGTCATCCTGACGCGCGTCGATGGTGTGGCAGGCCCCAGGCCGGGATCGCGGAATCTCTTCACCCTGGCGGGGGCTGCCGGGGCCGCGTGCATTTCCGCATTCACGTATACCCAGTGGCAGAACTCCAATGAGACGGAGGTCTATGCGGTAGCCACCTTCACCATCGCGGCGGTCGTATGGCTGGCCTTGCGTTGGCGGGCGCAGCGAGGCACTCCCGCGGCCACCAAGTGCCTGCTCCTCGCGATTTACCTTGGTGGACTCTCGATCGGCAATCATCTCCTTGCCCTCCTCGTCGGGCCTGGGCTCGTGGCGTTCCTCGTGGCGGAACTGATACGGCATCCAGCAGGCGAATCGTCCCAGCGTCGGGCCGAGTGGGGCCAGGCGGCGGTCGTGGCCGGGGTCTGGGCGCTGCTCATCGGCGTTGGGCTGGGCAGCACGGTCCTGGTCACCTTGGGTGCAACCGCCTTTGGTGCGGCACTCGTCGTGGCGCTGCGGCGGGGCGCAGGGGGCTTCGCGGGACTGACCCTGGTGTTGGCGGCGATTGGCGTCTCGACCTACCTGTTCATGTTCATCCGGGCGGGGCAGCATCCGATGATCAACGAGGCGGACCCGGCAACCTGGGATGCCTTGCTCGATGTGATTCGGCGGAGCCAATACCCACTGAGGACTCCGTTCGACAATCCCACTGAACTTCACGGACCAGAGAATTCGGGCCGGAATCTGACCCTCATCGGACTCCAGTTGCTCAACTATGCACAGTACTTCGGATGGCAGTGGGTGAGAGGGATACCAGGTCAGGCGCCCCTCTCGGTTGGGGGTCTGCTGTCGATTCTCGCCTCACTGGCTGCGGTCTCACTGGGGATTCGCGGCATGGTGGTGCACCGTCGCGCCGACCGCTCTGGTTGGTGGCTCTTCCTCGGGGTGTTCCTGGTCACGGGGCTGGGGCTGGTGGCGTATATGAATTTCAAGCCGGGCTACAGTCTGGCCCACGATCTCTTTCCGGCGCGGACCGATCATGAGGTCCGCGAGCGAGACTATTTCTTCGTCGTGAGCTTCATCGTGTGGGCCATCTGGGTGGGGATTGGCCTCTTCACGGTGGCACGGCGCCTGGTGGAGAAGGGCCTGCACCGGGCCGTGGGAGTTGGAGTCCTGAGTCTCGCCGTGATCCCCTTCGCGCTGAACTTCAGGTCGGCCAGCCGGCGCCATGCTCCCGCTCCGCGTCTCGCGGCTGACTTCGCCTACAACCTGCTCAACTCGGTCGGCCCTTACGGTGTGGTGTTCACCTACGGCGACAACGATACGTTCCCCCTGTGGTGGGCCCAGGAGGTCGAAGGGATCCGGCAGGACGTCACCGTAGTCTGTCTCGCCTTGGCGGAAACCCCCTGGTACATGCGCCAGTTGCGCGATAACCCGACGCGACTCTTCGACGAGGCCGCCGCCCCGGAAGTCTGGCAAGGGCTCGGCGTACCAAGGCCCGACTGGCCGCTCCACCAGATGACGGACCTCGAGATCGACGCTGCCGTTCCCCAGTACCTTCAGGCCGAGGCGCGACTCAGGCTGGGTGGGCGTGAAGTCATCCTCCCCGCCAATACGCTCCTGATGGGGAAGGACTTCGTTTCGATTCGGCTGCTGCAACACAATCTGGGCCGGCGCCCCATCGCGTGGGCCCTCACTGCGGTGGGAACCTCGTACGGGCTCGACGATCTCTTGGTGCAGGAGGGACTCGTCCTTCGGGTCGCATCCGGTCCTGCCGACTCGACCGACATGCGCTACGATTTCGGGAACCTCATGGGGGCACCCATCGACATTCCCATGACCAGTCGCCTGCTTTTCGAGACCTACCGATTCGGCGAGCTTCTGGATGGTGGCGTGGAACGGTTGGAGCCCTTTGGCCAGAGTCTGGCGTCGACCCTGGGACTTCCCTTCGCCCAACTCGGGTTCGCAGCGCAGTCTCGTGGCGATCTCCAGGAGGCTCTTCGATTGCTTGGTCTCGCCGCCCGCCTGTCCGTCAATCAGGCTGTTCGTGACGCCTTTCGCCAGGCCCAGGAACAACTCCCTACCAGGTAGGGCGTAACCCAAAGTAGATTTAAAGGTTATGGACTACTCGGCCCTCCCGGGGCGCCTCGCGCTTGTGCACGAGACGATCGAGTCACACCGGAAGATCGGGGGTTGGTCGCACCAGGTTCGTATCGTGGCGGTAACGAAGACCCACGGGCCGGAGGCGGTCCGGGCGGCCTTTGCGGCCGGGATTGACGCTGTCGGGGAGAATCGCGTCCAGGAGGCGTTGACCAAGCTGGAATCCCTGCGCGACCTGCCACTGGAATGGCACCTCATTGGCACGGTCCAGCGGAACAAGGTACGGCGTATCGTGGGACAATTCAGGTTGATTCACACGGTAGACCGGTTCGATTTGGTGAGCGAGTTCTCCCGGCGAATCCCTGAACATGCCCCGCAGGGTGTGTTGATCGAAGTGAACTGCAGTGGAGAATCTGCAAAGGCCGGAGTGGCGCCTGAGCGTCTCCCACATCTGATCGATGAGGTTCTTGGTCACGAGAACCTGAAACTTGAAGGACTGATGACGATGGCGCCGTTCACCGATGACCGCGATCTCCAACGGCGAACGTTCAGGATGCTGCGTGTTCTCCGGGACGAGGCGGCGGGGCGCGGGATCGATCTCCAGCATCTTTCGATGGGGATGTCCAACGACTTTGGGGTGGCCGTGGAGGAGGGGGCAACGATGGTTCGACTCGGCACCGTGCTCTTCGGGGAGAGACCAACATGACCGACGACACCTTTCATCTGACACCGCACGACGTACGGGCACAGGAGTTCCAGCGAACACTCCGTGGTGTCGATCCTGCCCAGGTCGAGAACTTCAAGGAACGTGTCGCGGAGGAACTCGACCGGGTTCTCAGGGATCGTGTGCGCCTTGAAGAGCGGATGAAAGGGCTGCACGAGCAACTCCGGGCTTACCGCGAGCGCGAGCGTGCGCTCAATGATGCCCTCGTCGCCGCCCAACAACTTCGAGCCGAGGTGCAAACCCAGGCGAACCGTGAGGCCGAGCTGATCGTGGCGGAAGCCAGGCAGGAAGGAGGGCGACTCGTTGCGGCGGCCGAGAAGGAAATGCGGTCTACTGAAGTGCGAACAGAGGCTGCCGCCCATTTGCTTCGGAGCTATATCAACACGTTCCGCCAGATTCTCGTGCGCCACCAAGCCGAACTCGACAGTATCGAGGCTTACCTCGAGCCCGAACGCGTGATCACCGAAACGGAATCCCACGAGGCCAGGACCTCCTGATACCGACAGTGAGCCATTACGCACCGTGGCCCGCGGGGCCCCCGGACGCCTTTGAACGAGGACTCTTGGAGACCTGGAAATCTGAGGGTCTATTCGAGCTCTCGTTGGCGGAGCGTGCCCGGGGCCGAAGGTTCGTGTTTTTCGAGGGCCCACCTACCGCCAACGGCCGACCCGGGATTCACCACGTTTTTTCGCGCACGGTCAAAGATCTCGTGTGTCGCTTCCGGGCGATGCAGGGGCACGATGTCACCCGAATCGGCGGATGGGATACGCATGGGCTCCCGGTCGAAATTGAAGTCGAGAAGCGCCTCGAGCTGAACGGCAAGCGAGACATCGAAGCCTTCGGTGTCGAGCAGTTCAATGCGCTCTGCCGCGAGAGTGTGTTCGCGTATCGTGATGACTGGGTGGCGCTTTCCAACCGGATTGGTTTCTGGCTCGACTATGATAACGCCTACATCACCTGCAGCAACGAATACATCGAATCGGTGTGGTCACTGCTCAAACGACTCCACCTCAAGGACCTGCTGTACCAGGGGCATCGTGTCTTGCCTTACTGTCCGCGCTGTGGGACGGTGCTCTCGAGTCACGAGTTGGCGCTCGGGTACGAGGAAGTCCTGGATCGATCGATCGACGTTGCCTGCCCGTTGGAGGATGGAAGCGGCCGTGAACTCGTCGTGTGGACCACGACACCGTGGACCCTGCCTAGCAACGTGGCGATCGCCGTACACCCCGACTTGGAATACGGTACCTATCGCTTGGGGGATGGTCGCCGTCTCGTCGTCGCCACGGAAAGGGCAGCAATCCTCGAACCGCTGAGTGCGACACCCCTCGTATGTGAGGAGACGTTCCGCGGGGAGCGACTGGTCGGCCTCAGTTATCGCCGGCCGCTCGATGTCGTCCCGCTTCCAGAGGAAGGGATCCACTCGATCGTGGTCCGAGGGGATTTCGTGACCGCCGAAGAGGGGTCCGGCTTGGTGCACATGGCCCCAGCGTTCGGCGCCGATGACTTCGCCGTTGGGCAGAGAGACGGATTGGCCTTTCTCCGTCCGGTGTCGCCGGAGGGCAGGTTCACGGGTACGACCTGGGACGCGCTCGAAGGCACCTTGGTCACCGCCGAAGAGACCAACCTGCTGATCATCAGGCGATTGAAGGATGAGGGTCGGCATCTCCGCACCGACCAGCACTCCCATACCTACCCGCACTGCTGGCGCTGCCAGAGCAAGCTGATCTACTACGCGCGTGAGTCCTGGTTCGTCCGGACCACGTCGGTCCGCGACCGGATGCTCGAGATCAACGCGCAAGTTGGGTGGCACCCGCCGGAAGTCGGTAGCGGCCGATTTGGGGAATGGCTCAGCAATAACGTGGACTGGGCCCTCTCACGTGATCGCTATTGGGGCACACCGCTCCCGGTGTGGGTTGCGGACGACGACCCGGAGTGCGTCGAAGTGATCGGGAGTTACGAGGAATTGGCCGAGCGGATCGGTCGGGCGTTGCCGGAAGGGTTCGACCCGCACAAGCCGTTCATCGACCAGTACACCTGGCCTTCTCCGGGTGGCGGCACGATGCGCCGCGTTCCGGAGGTCATCGACACCTGGTTCGACTCGGGATCAATGCCGTATGCCCAATGGCACCACCCTTTCGAGCACCAGGAAGAATTCAAGAAGAATTTTCCGGCAGACTTCATTTGTGAGGGGGTGGATCAAACACGGGGATGGTTCTATTCGCTCCTGGCGATTGCCGTGACGGCGTTCGACGCCACACCGTACAGAAACGTGGTCGTCAACGAGATGATTCTCGATGCCGATGGGCAGAAGATGGCCAAGTCTCGTGGCAATGCGGTGGACCCCGGCGAACTGATCTCAGCCTTCGGCGCTGACACGATTCGACTCTACCTCCTGGCCTCATCGGAGGTCTGGAAGCCGAAGCGCTTTGACCGGCGAGTAATTCCCGAAGTTGCCGGAGGGTTCCTGAACACCCTGCGGAACGCCTACGCCTTCCTCTCCCTGTATGGGACGCCAGGCACCGTATCACATGGGACTTCCCCCGACCGCATAGATCGCTGGCTCCTCGCGTCGCTGCAGGAGACCGTCAATGAGGTCGTGGAGGCCTGGGAGCAATACCAGATCACCGCCGGGACCAAGGCCATCATGCGATTCGTGGTGGACGATCTCTCCAACTGGTACATCCGATTGTGCCGTGCCAGGTTCTGGGCCCCCGACCGCGAGGCCGATCCGGCAGCGGTCGAGACCCTTCACACCGCGCTCGAGGTCGTCAGCCGTCTCCTTGCCCCAGCGGCCCCCTTCGCCAGTGATCATATCCACAGAGCGCTGACGGGAACGAGTGTTCATCTGGCGGCGTTTCCTGAGCGGGGCGTGGTCGGTGAGGATGGTCTCCGCACCGGAATGCGCGCCGTGCGGACTCTCGCCTCGCTGGCCAGAGCGGCCCGTGAGCAGGTGGGGATCCGGGTGCGTCAGCCGCTGGAGACGCTGCGTGTCGCGGTACCGACGCGCGCGCGGGGGCTCGAATTCGATGCGCTGTTACCTTTGCTGGCCCAGGAAGTGAACGTCCGGACGGTGGAGCTCGTTGGTGCGGAGTCCGACCTTGTGACTCTCTCCGGGAAGGCAAACTTCCGTTCGCTGGGACAACGGTATGGCCGGGAAACCCCCGCCGCCGCCAAAGCGGTGTCGGAGTTGAGCCCGGATCAACTGCGCACGCTGGAGTCGGGTGATACCGTCGGTCTCGACCACCAGGGCATGCGGTGGGAGTACCGCCCGGAGGATGTCACGGTCGTCAGGAAAGTCGCGACGGATTGGGTGGTGGAAAGCGATGGCCCCTATGTGGTGGCGATCAACCCCACGATCACTCCGGCACTCCAGCGCGAAGGGCTGGCCAGAGAACTGGTCAACCGCGTACAGCGGCTGCGGAAGGATGCGGGATACGCGTATACCACTCGCATCACGTTGGCAGTGGACGGTTCGGAAGAGGTGCATTCGGCGGTGCGTGAGCACCGTGACCTGATTCAGGGAGAGACCCTCGCACGGCATCTGGAACTGGGTCCCCCTTCCGGCCCGACTGACCGGGTGGAGCAGGCGACGATCGATAATCACGCCGTGAGCATTGCCGTCGGCCAGGTGGCCGAGCAGGCGCCAGCGGCCAAACCCTGAAGGACGCGGACATGGGTCTAACGAAGAAACAACTCGAGCACCTCGGAACACGGCTGCAGGAGGAGCGTGCGCGCGTGATGAAGGAGCTCGGCTACTATGACGAATCCTTCAACACGACTCTCCAGGGCTCTGATGGCGATCTGTCCTCGTACTCGTTCCACATGGCAGATCAGGGTACCGATACGATGGAACGTGAGAAGCAATTCCTCTTCGCATCTCAGGAAGGCCGCTACCTGTGGCACGTGAATCAGGCGCTGAGACGACTCTATACCGACCCGAAAGAGTTCGGGAAATGTCATCAGTGCGGAACCGCCATCGGGTTTGAGCGCCTCGATGCATTGCCCCACGCCCGCCTCTGTATTTCCTGCAAGGAGAAGGAGGAAGATGCAAAGCGGCGGTAGTCCGAGGGTCTTGTTCGGCAGCACGGCGGGCATCGTCCTGGCCGTCGACCTCGTCACCAAGGCCCTGATCGAGTCCAGCTTCTCACTGGGACAGGCCAGAGAGGTGATCGGAGAGTGGGTGCAGTTGCGCTTGGTCTACAACCCTGGCGCCGCCTTCGGGTTGAATCTCGGACCGTACTCGCGGTGGATCTTCCTCGGCATTGCCGTTCTCGCTCTCGGGGTGCTCTGGCGTGTGGCACGAAAGACCGATCCCGGCGATTGGTTCCGGATGCTCGCGCTGGGTCTGGTGGCCGGGGGGGCAATGGGGAATCTGGTCGACCGCATTCGACACGCGCACGGTGTCGTGGATTTTCTCGACGTGGGGGTCGGGGCTATGCGGTGGCCGACCTTCAACGTGGCTGATATGGGGGTGACCATTGGGGCGATTGCTCTGGCAATTTCCTTGTGGATTGAAGACTCCCGACGGGGGCAAAAGCAGGCCTCCGCTACGGCCTGAGGAGACCCTGCACCTTACCCTCACGGTGCTGTCGGAGGCGACAGAGCGCCTCGACCGATTCCTCGCCGATCAACTGGGATTGTCCAGGACCCAGGCGGCGCGCCTGGTCGGCCAGAAGCGCGTCCAGGTTGAGGGCGAGACCGCGAGGGCCTCGCGGTGCCTGGTGCGGGGAGAGGAAGTGGCGGTCGACCTTCCGGAGCAAGATCCGCCGCGTGCCATCACTCCGCATGACATCCCGCTCGACATTGTGTACGAGGACGAGTACCTCCTGGTCCTCGATAAACCAGCAGGGCTCGTCGTGCATCCGGCCCCCGGCCATTGGGATGACACAATCGTCAACGCCCTCGCCGCGCGCGGGACGTCCCTCGGTGGAGGCGTCGAGGGTCGTCCGGGAATTGTCCACCGACTCGACCGCGATACCTCGGGTTTACTGATCGTCGCCCGCACCGACACCGCCCACCGTCGTCTCTCGGCAGCCCTTGCCGCGAGGCGGGTCCGTCGACGATATGCTGCGCTCTCCTGGGGTCACTTCGATAGCCAGCGGGTCACCATCGAGGCCCCGGTTGGTCGGCATCCCGTCGATCGAAAGCGGATGACCGTCCGCGCCGACGGGAGAACGGCACACACGACGGTGCAGGTGATTGCGCGATGGGAAGTTGCTGAACTCCTTCGCGTCGACCTCCGGACGGGTCGGACACACCAGATCCGGGTGCATCTGGCCCATGCGGGCCATCCCGTGGTCGGTGATCCCACCTACCATGGTGGGGGGAGCCGTCGGATCAGCGGTGCCGGGCGCCCGTTGGCCGACCAAATAGAACGGCTGACCCCCCGACAGGCGCTTCATGCGGCGGAGTTGGCATTCGTGCATCCCATGACCAAGATCCCCCTCCGATTTCGGAGCGAGTGGCCGCCAGACCTTGGGCCAGCGCTCGAGACCTTGGCCACGTCGGATCGCGTTGCTGGGCAGGAAGCCCTGACCTATCTTGGATTTTTCGCCGACGACGATGGGTGAAGCCCCGACAGAGCGGATCTTGGTGTGGCGTGCCGGCGCACGCCGGTGTGCGTCCTCGATCGGGGGTCTGCGGGAGGTTGTGCCGATGCCGGAGGTCACCCCCATTCCGTCGGTGCCACTGCCGGTACGAGGGGTCGTGAATGTGCGCGGCACGGTCGTGACGGTGGTGGATTGCCGCAGCCTCCTCGGGGAGGACGATCGGAAGGTGGGGCGCGAGCTGGTGTTGATAGACCTCGACCATCGTGTCCTCGGACTTGTGGTGGACGAGGTCGAAGATCTGTTGCCAGCGGGCGAGGTGATCGGCGAAGTCCAAACGCTCGACCTCGACGCGCTGTTACGGCCCGTCTTCGAGGACTAATTGTGGGTTAGGAGGATGCCATGGGACAAACGGTGCTCGTGTGCGACGACGCGATCTTCATGCGGACGATGATCGCCGATATTCTCTCCCAGGCAGGCTACGAAGTCGTTGGGGAAGCCGAGACGGGTGTGCAGGCCGTGGAACAGTATCGGAAGCTCAAACCCGACCTGGTCACCATGGATATCGTCATGCCCGACATGAGCGGGATTGAAGCGGTCCGGGCGATCTGCTTGGAGGATCCTGATGCCCGGATTCTCATGTGCAGCGCCATGGGCCAGCAGGCACTCGTCGTCGAAGCTATTCAAGCCGGTGCCAAGGACTTCATCGTGAAACCCTTCCAACCCTCCCGTGTGCTCGAGGCCGTCCAACGACTGCTTGGCTGATCGCTCGTGGATTCCGATAAATACATTTCTCTCTTCGTCTCGGAATCCCGGGAGCACCTGCAACAGTGCACGGCCCAGGTGCTCGAGTGGGAACGTTCCCCGACCGCCGTTGAGCCCAGGGATGCCCTCTTTCGAGCGTTTCACACGGTCAAGGGGATGGCCGCCACCCTTGGCTTCGCCCGGCTCACTGAACTGCTGCACACTGCGGAACACTTGCTTGCCCGACTCCGAGATGAAGGGAGACCCCCCACCCCGGGAATCATCGACCTCTATTTTCGTGTGGTAGATGTCGCCGAACGGGGGGTCGTGTTGGCCGCATCGGGGGAAGACGAGCGACTCGATGCCATGGTTCTCTTGACGGAACTCGAGAGCGCGGCCGGCCCCCAACCCACCGAGTCGCCTCGCACTCGGAGTTCGGTGACAACGCCACCGGAAGGGCGCCCGATCCGAGTGCAACTGCGTTCCGGTGTGGCCATGCCAGCGGCACGCGCAGCGATTGTGCTCCGTTGCGCCGAGTCGCTTGGCGAAGTGATGGCTGTCGATCCCCCGCCAGAGCAATGGCTCGCCGACGATTTCGATGGAGCGTTCAGCTTTCGTATCCGCACCGAGGCCTCCGGGGATCATATTCGCCGTGTGATCATGACCGCAGGAGAGGTCACCGACGTGCGGGTTGGAGGCGAAGTGATCCCGCGGCCGAAGGTAAAGCGACAGGTCAAGGTCGACATGGATCGCCTCGATCGCCTCGTGCGGCTCACCGGCGAAATCGTGGTGGCCCGGGGGCGAGTGGCGGCTCTCATCGACGAGTTGAAGGACTCCCGCCTCGAGGACGCCGGGCACGAAATGTCCCGGCTCATTGCGGATCTTCAGGCGGCCGTCCTTTCAGCACGCATGGCCCCGGTTGGGGAAGTGTACCAGCGGTTCTCGCGGCCAGTGCGGGATTTGTCGCGTCAATTGGGGAAGTCCGTTCGGCTTGAACTCTCTGGCGGAGAAATAGAACTCGACCGGGTCATCCTCGATGAACTTGGGGAGCCTCTGCTCCACTTGCTGCGCAACGCCATCGATCATGGGATCGAGGATCCCACGGATCGCGTGGCGGCGGGAAAGCTCGCGGAAGGGGTGATCACCGTCTCCGCGCATCGGGAGCGCAATGCGGCGGTGATCACCGTGGGGGACGACGGTCGGGGGATCGATGAGGAGGCGGTCAAGGCACGGTCTGGTTGGTCGGCGTCGGGCGACGGATCTTCGGGGCTGCTCGAGGTGATCGCGCAACCCGGGTTTTCCACTGCCGAGGCAGTCACCAACGTCTCCGGCCGTGGGGTGGGAATCGACGCGGTGGTGCACTGGGCGAGAAGCCGGGGGGGTACCACGGAACTCGCAACCCAGCGAGGGGTTGGCACGACGGTCACTCTCCGGCTCCCCCTTTCCGTCGCCATTATTCCTGTGCTGCTCGTTGGCGTTACCGGCCAGCGATTTGCGGTGCCTCTTGGTTTCGTGTCAGAGACCGTCCGCCTCCCCACGGAGGAGCGCTTGAAAGAGATTGCATTTCGCGGGGAACGAGTACCGATCCTCGAGACGCTCACCCCCGGTCGAGGAAAGAACGGCGATCCCCGGCATTGGCGCCCTGGGGTGGTCATCAATGTCGGTGGCCACCGGGCAGCTCTTGCCGTGGATACATTGCTGGGTCAGGAAGACATCGTGGTTGGCCCAGTCGATGCACCGCGTGGTACCCCGGCCTGGATCAATGGCGCGACGATCCTCGCCGACGGCCGTCCCGTGCTGATTCTCGATCCAGCCGTTTTGATTCAGGGAGAGGCGCCATGAGCCAGGTGCGGGAACTCAACGAGATCCAACGTGACGCCCTCCGAGAGGTCGCGAACATTGGAGCAGGCCACGCCGCCACCGCGCTTTCCCGGATGACCGACCGGACCATCATGATCGAAGTCCCCGAGGTGAGCGATTGCCGGCTGGGGACTGTGGCGGAGGCCGTCGGGTCGATTGGGGCCAACGCGACTGCCGTTCTCATGAACATGATGGGTGATCTGACCGGACGGACGGCGGTCGTGCTCTCGCTCAACGATACTCGGAGTCTCTGCGACCTCCTGCTCCGACGCGAGGCGGGAACGACCTCGAGTCTCGGGGAGATGGAGGAGTCGTCCATCCGGGAAACGGGGAACATCCTGACGTCGGCCTATCTCACGGCGCTCAGCGACTTCATGGGGTTGATGTTGATTCCCTCGGTGCCCACGCTCCTGTCGGGCCCACTGACGGAGGTGCTCGCCTCCGTTTCTTCGGAATTCGATGAGGAGCGCGACGTCGTGATCTGCGTCGACACGGCGTTCCGGATCGAACGAGCCCCGGAAGTCCTGCGTGGGGCGTTCCTGCTGCTGCCGGACGCCGTTTCGGTGGAGGCTATTTTCGACGCGATTCACCTGAGTTGATCCGATGGCCCCTGGCGTGACTCCCGAGCGGGATCAAGTGGCCCTGCGGTCGTTGGCGAGGCGAATCGATCCATCAGATCCGGGAGCCCACAACAATCTCGGTGTGCTCTACTATGAGCGAGGCCTCCTCCCCGAAGCGATTGCGGCGTTTTCCCACGCCTTGGAACTCGATCCTCGCATGGCCGTTGCCCGCCGTAACCTGGACCACGTTCAGCGGGAAACCGGTTACTACGATGGACACGTCGCCGGACTGCGTGAGCGGCTGAGTCAATCCCCGGGGCGGGTAGATCTACGGCTGGAACTCGGTCGCGCGTATGCGGTGCTGGGACAAGTCGAGGAGGCAGCGACACAGTTCGAGGCCGCCATGCGAGACAGCCCCAACGATCCGGGGCCACTGATCCAACTCGGTCTACTCGAGACACAGCGGGGGAGGCAGGAAGAGGCCACGGGGTGTTTCGAGCGCGCATGTGCCCTGGATCCACGCAGTGCAGTGAGTCACACGCATCTCGGTCACGCACTCTACAACCAAGGGCTGGTGGAACAGGCGCGAGATGTTCTCCGCCGGGCGCTCGAACTCAACCCAGCCAACGCCGACGCCAACTATCTCCTCGGTTTCGTCTACGGCGAACTCGGTCAGCATGAGGAGGCCCGAGCCGCTACCCGGAGTGCCATGGAACTCAACCCGGCCTTGGGGGTGGCCCAGGCGAACCTGGAAATCGGTGCTCCGGCGGGTGCTCCGCGGGGGACAAGTGCGGTCACACCGTCCCCCGCCCCTGGAGAAGATCAAAGTCGGGCACACCTCAACTTGGGGTTGGCGTTCCGCAAGCGCGGCTTCCTCAACGATGCCCTTCGAGAATACCGGCTCGCGCTCGAAGCTGGTGAGGATCGCGCGGAGGTGCTGCACGGTATGGCGGAGGTCCATCTGCTTCGCCGTGATCTCGCGGCCGCCATCGAACTCTACGACAAGCTGCTTGCCCGTCGACCCGGGCACGCCGGGCTGTGGACCGATAAGGGGGTGTGTCTCCACCTGGCCGGCCGGAGAGAGGAAGCCCGAGAGGCATGGGGCCGAGCCGTTGAACTGGATTCCTCTCATGCACTGGCGTGGAACAACCTTGGGGTTGCGCAGGCCAGAGACACCGATCCGGGGAAGGCTCTGAGTTCGTTCGAAACCGCGCTTCGCTGCAAGCCCGGACTCACTGCAGCACGCCTCAATCTCGCTTTGTTGCATGCCCACCAACGGCAGTATCGGGTCGCGCTGGACGCCTACCGAGCGGTACTCCGAAGCGAACCTGATAAGGCCGAGGCCTGGAATGGTATCGGTCAGGTCTTAATGGAACTCCAGCAGTTTGCCGACGCTCGCAACGCCTTCGCACGGGCGATTGATGCAGATGCCGGGCTCGCCGTCGCGCATTACAATCTCGGCTTTTGCCTCAGTCACCTGGGACGATTCGATGAGGCACTGCAGGAAACCAAGCGGGCACTCGAGCTCGAGTCGTATTACGTCCCGCAACAATTCGCACTGACCGTCCAACTGCAGTTTGAGGAAACCACGATCCCGGTAGCGGTGTCGGTGCTGGAGGACCACCGACACGATGCCCCTCCCGGCACCTTCGACTTCGAACCTGGTCTCCTCGATGACGTCTTCGCCGATCTCGCCCCGGACGAGGTGTCATCCGCCACCCACACCCCTGAGGCGACCGATGAGTTCGCTCTCGCGCGGGACTACCTGGCCAAAGGGTTGTTGGACCTGGCGAGCGCCGAGGCCTCCCGGGCGATGCGCCGAGGGGCTCCCACCAGCGAGGCGGCCATCGTCGAAGGCGAGATCTTCATGCGCCGTGGGCTGTTTGGTGAGGCGCTGGAGCGATTTCAGTTGGCGCTCGAGCATGACCCCACGGGGCGAGCAGCACTCCGTGGGGCCACGGAGGCCCTGGTGGCGTTGGAGAGGGGAGCGGAGGCGGTCGTCGCTGGTGATCGCCTGGTGGACGTGGCTCCGACGTGGGCCGATGCCTACGCGGCTCGCGCGCGAGCTAGGCGTCTCGTCGGTGTCCTCGACGGTGCTCGTCGCGATGCGGAAGAGGCCGCCCGGCACCGCCCCGGTGATCCCGACCTCCTGCTCCTCGAAGGATCCCTGGCACGCGCGCAGGGTGATCTTGCAGGAGCCTTCCGGATCTACTCCGCGGCACTTCAGCTCGATGATGGCCTGGCACAAGCCTGGTACGAACTCGGTGTGCTCGAGGAACAGCGTGGTAACCGTCAGGAGGCGTGTGCGGCGCACTGGCACGCCGTCCGACTCCTCCCGACGCACCTCGGGTCGACATTGGCGCTGGCGTGGCTCCTGCGGCGTGACGGCGTGGTTCAGGAAGCCATTCGTCTCCTCGTGGATTTTCTCCTGGCCGAGCCCATGGCGACCGACGTACTCACCTTGCTCGGGCAGTTGCTGCTGGATGATCATCGGCCCAATGAAGCGCAGCGAGTGTTCGAACGGGCGCTGCGATATTCGCCCGACCATATCGGAGCACTCTTTCACCTCGGGGTCGCCCTTGCCAGACGTCGGGAGTACGGACGGGCGGTGGAAGCCTGGGAGCGAGTGGTGGACCTCTCTCCCACGGGGCCACTGGCCGCCGAAGCTCGACGCCATGCCCGTTCGGCTCAGGACTTGGCGGTGATTTTCCGCGATCGGGTGGCGTGAGTGTCCATCCAGGGACCACTCAAGGAGCTCGGGATCCATGACGTGTTCCAGTTGCTGGACCTCAGTCGGAAGACCGGGGTGCTCAAGGTCACCTCGGTACTTCGGCAGAACGAGGGCACCATTTGGTTCGAGAGCGGGTCCGTCGTCGCGGCACAGATTCGCAGCAATCCGCATCGCCTCGGCGAGCTATTGCTCCGGGCGGGGAGGATCGGTGAGGCCGACCTCGTGCGCGCAACGCGAATGCAGCGGGAGGGGGATACCAGGCGGCTCGGGGAGATCCTGGTCGACATTGGGGCCCTCAGTGCCAGACAACTCGAGCGTCTGGTACGAACTCAAGTGGAGGAGGTCGTGTTCTCCCTTTTGGGTTGGTCGGAAGGGTACTTCGTCTTTGAAGAGGGTTTGGGTGAGGCGCCGCGCGAGACCAATGTCAAGATTCGGACCGAGGCACTCCTCATGGAAGGAGCCCGACGGATCGACGAGTGGGAGCGCATCCGAGCGCGGATTCCGCATCTCGGCCTTGTCCCGTCGCTGGCGCCAGCACAAGGGCCTGAAGCGGGGAGCCTCACTCTGACACCATTCGAATGGCGAGTCTTGACTGCCTGTGATGGGGTCTTCGACGTGCGAGAAATGAGTCGCAGCCTCGCCGCCTCGGAATTCGACGTCGCCCGCACACTGTTCGGGCTGGCGGCCGCCGGTGTGATTCACCTTCGGGATCCGGCAACCCCACTGCAGAGTGAGAGTGGGTCGCCGCCCGACGTGCGGACTTTGGTCCATCAGGCCGAGGAACATCTTCGGCGGGGGGACACGCCCGCGGCTGAAACGCTTGCGGAAAGACTGATGGCGGCCTTTCCTGACGATCCCCGGGGTTCGCTTCTGCTCGCCGACTGTTGCTGGATTGAGCATCGGATTGGCGATGCGGAAAAGGCGCTCCGGGAGGTCATCCGAATTGACCCGGAGAATGCGCGAGGGCTTCGACTGCTCGGAGTGGCGCATATGGAGCAGGGGAGACTCGAGGAGGCCTTGCTGGCCTGGGAAAGGTGGCTGGGACTTCCTCAACGATCGTCGGAGGAGGACCGACATCTCGCGACGCTGAGTCGCACGGCCGAGGCGGTGCGCGTGGTCACCGAAGGGGTGAAGGCGTTGCGATGAGCGACGACATCCAGCGCATGACCACCGAACTCGCGCGGAACCCCAGGAGTTTGATCTTCCTCACCCTGGGGGAGGTGCTCCGTCAACGAGGTCAACTGACCGCCGCCCTCGCCGTGGCAGAGGCCGGACTGCTGCGATACCCCTCCCTCCCCGATGCGCATGACCTGGTGGGGAGAGTCCGCAGCGACCGAGGTGAAGGCGATGAGGCGTTTGATGCCTGGACCGTGGCCCTTCGTCTCAATCCCGCGCATGCGGGCGCTCTGCGGGGACTCGCCTTCCTCGCGTTCCGGGAAGGGGATCTGGAGCGTGCCGAACGGCACCTCCGGGCCGCGTTGAGTGTGACACCGGACGACCCCTCTCTCCGGAACGCGCTTCAAAAGGTGATCCAGCACGGCGGTCAGCGCACCCTCCCTGACCGGCCCAGTCCCTTACGCGATCGCGAGCAATCCCTGCTCGTCGATGGACGAGGCCGGCTGTTCGGTGGGCGACTCCGGGGGGTGGACGGAGGTGATGTGTCGGAGGTGGTGGCGGCGGAAATCGCCGGGGTGATGCGCGAGGCTGGGCGAGTCACGCGGATACTTGCGCTGGGTGCCTGGAGGGGGCTCTCGATGGAATGCGGAGGCAGCGGAGCTTTGGCGCATTTCGCACCCCCGACAGACTCCACCGTGCTCCTCGTGATGGGCGAACCCGGGACACCGGTCGGTCGACTGGCCCTCGAAGCAGAGGCCAGTGCCGCCTCGGCGCGTCGTTGGTTGGAGCGGTACCAGTGAGCAACCGCTACGACGCGGTGGTGGCTGCGATCACCAGAGTGGGTGGAGTGCGGTCGGCCTGTGTGGTGGATGCCATTGACGGGATCGTCGTGGCGGAGTCCTCGATGGTGGGCACCGACCCGGCGCCCCTCGCGGCGCTCGCTGCCAGCCTCACGCGGAAGCTCGATGGCCTACTGAGCGTGGCCGGTCACGGGCCACCGCGAGTGATCCACCTCGAGGCTGAACTCGGTCACCTGATGCTCAAGCCGGTGTCACCCGAGCTTCTCGTCGTCGCAGTCACCGACACCGAAACCAACCTTGGTCTCCTCCGGTTGGCGCTGACCGATGCCGCGGAGCGGCTCGAGTAATGCGAGCACTCGAACCATGGGTGGAATCGCCACTCACCGAATTCCTGGCCGAGTCCTCCGCCCGCTTGGTCCTCCTCATGACCAGTTCGGGGCAGGTTATCGCTCAGCATGGGTTCACGCGATCCCTCGATGTCATGTCGGTCGCCGCCCTTGGTGCGGCGATCGTCGCCTCGACTGGTGAACTCGCGCGGGTCATGGACGCGGGATCGCTTGGGCATGTCGTGCATCAAGGCAAGCACGGTGGTGTGCTTCTCGCGCCGTTTCCCTTGGGGGAGAAGATCTGGATTGGGCTCATCGTCTTCGGTCAGGACACGAGCCTCGGTCTGGTGCAGGTGTTCTTTCACACGATGGCAAAGCAGATTCGCGAGGCCGCCCCGGGGTCTCGAAGCGATGAACAGATCCTCGCCGAACAGTTTGAAAGTGAACTCGACCGCAGTCTTCGCAGGCTCTTCGGTCGCTGACCATGCCACTCATCAACTTTTCCGGTCGAGAAATCATCTGCAAGCTCGTTTACTACGGGCCGGGACGCTCCGGGAAGACCACCAATCTGCAGTACGTGCACGGCAGGGTCCCCGATCTGCGCCGGGGACAGATGGTGTCACTCGCCACCCACGGTGATCGTACCCTCTTCTTTGACTTCTTGCCGCTGGATCTTGGGGAAATATCAGGATTCACGACTCGGTTTCAGTTGTATACCGTTCCCGGACAAGTCTACTACGCTTCGACCCGACGCCTCGTCCTTCAGGGTGCGGATGGCGTTGTGTTCGTGGCAGATAGTCAGGCACGACGCCACGAAGAGAATATCGAAAGCCTCCAGGACCTGCATGACAACCTCCTCGAGCAGGGGGTCGATATCCGGGAGTTTCCCATCGTGTTTCAGTACAACAAACAGGATCTGCCACGGGAACTCGTCCTCGCGCCGGAGGTGCTCGATGATGCCCTGAATTTCAGGGAGGCACCTAGTTTTGCCGCTGACGCGCTCCATGGTACCGGTGTCTTCGAGACCCTGAAAGCCGCTTCTGGGCTGGTCCTGAAGAGGCTGGCGCGAGGAAACGGAACCGCCGCATGAGTCCTCCCCTGAATCCCGCGCTGGCATTCTCGACCTTCGTCGTTGGTGTGCCCAATCAACTCGCCTTTTCGGCGGCCCGCGCTGCGGCTGACTCTCCAAGGCCCCCGTTCAACCCACTCTTTCTCGTGGGTGCGCAGGGGCAGGGGAAAACCCATCTCCTGCAAGCGACGGGCGCACAACGACTGCACGTGGATGCCACAGCCATTGTTGAGTATCTCACCTGGAGGGAGTTCCTCGCCAAACTCAAGCACCTTTCCAGGGAGCACGCCGTTGCTGAATTCAATCGAGTCGACCTCCTCCTGCTCGATGACCTGGAGCCGGTCGGGAATGCGGAGGTGGTCGAACACTCCCTCGTGGTCGCGGTGCTTGCGAGTCGATTCGATTCCGGGCTTCAAACGGTCTGTGCCGGGGAGATGCCTCCAGCAGACCTCTCGGGTGCCGGGGAGGCCGTCAGCCAGTTCCTGAGTGGTGGTCTGGTTGCCGAAATCGGGCCGCCCGATGATGCCCTTCGGGAGGAACTGGTCCGGCGGAGAGCATCAGCGGCAGGGGTTTCCTTCTCGTCGTCCGTGATCGACGCCGTCGCCGGCCTTCCGTGCGACTCGGTCCGGGAGTTACTGGGGGCGGTGAGCCGACTGATTGCCTTCCAGGAGGTCAGCCCCGTGCCGCTCGACCCGGCGCAGGCGCGGATTCTCGTAACCGGTGTGATGGAAAGTGATCCGATGACCCCCCCACCGCAGATGGTGGTGGCCGCGGGCGATGCCGGCGCGCGCGCGCCACTGGCCACAGCGGACCCCAACGAGACAAACTCGGGAAACCAGGATGAGTTCGGGTCATTCCTCTCTGAAGTCGTTGCGGGAGTGAGCCAGCAGGTCGATCGATGGCGCTCGAGAGTCGCCGATGCGATCCTCGCCTGGGAAGCGGAAGGCATCCACACGGCGCGACTCCACGCCCTGCTCGATCAGGAACTGCCAGCCCAACCGGAGGCCGTGCTCGAACGGTTCGAGGACGATGTGAATCGGCTGCGGGCCCTCGCCGCGGAGATAGTCTCTCTCGCTCCCGACCTCGCCGACCACGAGTCCTTGCGCGATCCCGATCAACTGGTCTTGGCTGAGCGACTGCTCGAAGAGGCGAGGACGCAGGGCCTCCGGGGATTCATTCCAAACGCGTCACTGCTCCTCACCGATTTGATCGAAGTGACGTCGAATCGGGCTGCCTTCACGGCGCTCCGCGAAGCATGGGATACCCGGGATGGTTCTGCCAACCCGATCATCCTGGTCGGTGACAGCGGGACGGGGAAGACACACCTCCTGCACGGAATGGCCAACCACATGTCCTCGGAACGAGGCGTCGTCTGTCTTTCGGCCGGGAGATTCTGCTCAGCCATTGCCGAAGCGGAACACGAGGGCCGCGTGGGTGAGTGGACGAGACGTTTTGAGTGGGCCGGCGGTCTCTGTCTGGATGACCTGCATCTCATGGCCGACCACCCTGTGGCCCAGAGTGCGCTCGTCGACATCCTCGACCGCCTGGTGGAGGCCAAGGTACCGGTGGTTCTCACCTCTCTGGTTCCCCTCACGGCACTCGCCGAGTTTTCGCCGCAACTCCTCACGCGGATGGCTGGAGGGCTGGTTATCGATCTTCCACGACCCGACAGAGAGTTTCGATTGGCCTTGATACTCCGCCTGCTGGAAATGGCCGACACGACTGGCATGGTCGATCCGGGGCTCGCCGACTACCTGGCCGGCCGTGAAGCGTCGAGCATCCGGGAAGTTCAGGGAGCCGTGAAGCGCGTCCTGCGAGCGTCGGGTCGACAGGGAACCGCACCCACGATCACCTTGGCAAAGCAGGTGCTCGAATCGGAACACGGACCCGGTCCGCGTTCTTGGTCCGTGGCGCACGCCGGGGTGCTGGGGCCGACGGTTGGCGGAACCCGCCTTCGCGAGAAGATGATCGATGCTTGGCCCGACGTGCGCGACCTGCTCAATGAGACGCTCGACTGATGGCGATTCGAGGTAGTCTCCAGGAGGCCGGTCTCCCCGACGTGATCCAGATGCTCCACCTTGGGAAGCGCTCGGGATGCCTGGCTCTGACCGATCGGGGACGGCACGCCAGCGTGTTCTTTTCCGATGGTTGGATCATCGATGCCCGGATCGTCAACCGACCCGATCGAATCGGGGACCTGCTCGTCAAGGCAGGCCTGGTGACGGCTGACCAACTGGACCGGGCCATTCAACGCCAAACGAAGCACCCTGGTCAGCAGATTGGCGAGATTCTGGTGGAGCAGGGCGCGCTCACCCCTCAAGCCTTGGCAGGGATGCTCCTTCGCCAGGTTGAGGAGGCGATCTATTCGTTGTTCGGCTGGCGTGGAGGGAGCTTCACCTTCGAGCCCGGCGTGGAGCCGGATGTGCCGGGCGAGTATGTCCGAATCTCTCCCGATCGACTCCTCCTCGAAGGAGCCCGTCGAGTCGACGAATGGGCCGTCATCGAGAAGAAGGTGCCTGAGTTCGATCTCATCTTCGCGGTCGACCCGGCACACCGCGAGGATGCGGGTCTCGGGTACACCGAAGTCCAGCGTCGGCTCCACTCACTGCTGGATGGCAGGCGGGATGTGCGCGACCTGGTTGAGGAAAGCGGCCTCACCGACTTCGAAGTCTGTCAGGCCCTCTACGCACTCCTGTCGGCGGGTGTCATCCACCGAGTGGGTACTTCGACCCCCGGTCCGTCAGCACGGTCACGCGAAACCCAGATAGAAGAACACCGCAACCTCGGGGTGGCCTTCTACCGCACCGGCATGCTGGAAGAGGCAACCAGAGAGTTCAGGCGGGTGATGGAGTTGCGCCCGTCCGAGGCATCGGCCCCATTCCATCTCGGTCTCATCGCGGCGCGCGAATCACGATGGGCCGACGCCGTCTACTTCTTCGAGGTCGCCACCGACCGGGGGGGACCACGCGCAGCGATCCTCCATAACCTGGGAGTAGCGCTCGCCAAGGTCGGAGAATGGGAACAGGCGGAGAAGATGCTCGGTGAGGCAGCCGGTCGTGCCTCGCACAATGCCCGGGCGCACCTCGCCTGGGGTCTGGTTGCACTCGACCGGGGGGAACCCGCCGTGGCCCTTGCCCGTCTGACCCGAGGAAAAGAGCTCGGTGGGGAGGAGCCCGGCGCGTGCTGGTCATGGGCCACGACGAGAGCCTACGCAAGCCAGGGCGATTTGGAGCGCGCCCTCGCGGTGTCCCAGGCTGCGGTGACACGCTATCCCGAGCACCCGATTCTCCTCAACAATCACTGCGTGCTGCTCGAGGCGGCAGGTGACTTGGTCGAGGCGGAGACGGGACTCAATCGGGCGCTCGAATTGGAACCCGGTATGGCACAGATCTCCAAGAATCTCGGCGATGTACTGTATCGCCTCGGACGGTTTGAAGAGGCGTGGACCTCCTACGCCAGAGCGGAGAGCCTCAACCCCGACCTCGGTGAAGACCTCCACTTTCGCATGGGGAACCTGGCGCTGCGTCGCGGGGATACGGCAGGGGCTCGTGCCCACTGGGAACGGGCGCTGCAGTTGCACCCCGGTCATCAATTGGCTCGAGCGAATCTCCAGGCGCTCGGATCGTGAATCTCCCGTCCGGCGACGGATTGGACGCGTTGGTCCGGAGTCTGGAAGGCCGAGGCCTCCCTCCGCTTGACATGTACAAGACGCGATGCCTACGGCGACGGGTCTCCGTGCGCATGCGGGCCTGCGGTGTCGCCTCGCTGGATGAATACATCCAGGTGGTCGAAGCAGACGTCGACGAAGCGGCCCGACTCCTGGAGACTCTCACGGTCAACGTCACAGGGTTTTTCAGGAACCCCAACACCTGGGCGCGTCTTCGGGCCCTTGCCGCGGATCTTCCGGGAATGCGCGAGGGGAGGGTGAAAGCCTGGAGCGCGGGGTGTGCTACGGGGGAGGAAGCATGGACAATGGCCATGGTGCTCGCTTCATCGATCCAGCAAAGAGCGGCGATGGTTGACGGGTCATCGTTGTCGGTCGAGGCGACCGACGTCGACCAAGCATGCCTGCATCGGGCTGAGGTGGGGCGGTATCCGCTCGCTGATGTCGAGGCGGGATTGCCGGCTCTTCTGGGACGTTGGACCAGGGCCGAGGGAGCCGAGGTGGTCGTACGCGAGTCGCTTCGGGACTGTGTACGGTTTCACCTGCATGATCTGGGACGGGATCCCCCGCCCGGCGATCGATACGATCTCATCGTCTGCCGGAACGTGCTGATCTACTTCTCACGGGAGATCCAGGCAAAGCTGCTCATGGCCTTTTCGGCGGTGATACGCACCGGAGGCATCTTGGTGCTCGGTAAGGTTGAGACGCTGCCCATCGAGGTTCGATCGCGGTTCGAGGTCCTCGACGGGCGTGAACGGATCTTCAGGCGTCTCGTATGACGGGGGGGAGTTCGATCACGAATCTCAGCCGACGGGCAGCGTCGACGGATCGTCCATCCGTCCTCGTCGTGGACGATAGTGCGTTCTTTCGTCGACTGCTCTCCGATGCCTTGGAGGCCTCAGAGGAATTTCGCGTGGTGGCCACTGCCCGAAACGGAATGGACGCACTCCGCAAGCTGCACGCCTGTGAGCCAGACCTCGTCACGATGGACCTCGAGATGCCGGAACTCGATGGCCTGGGTGCGATTGGGTACATCATGTCCGAGAGTCCCCGGCCGATCATCGTGGTCAGCGCCTATGCCGGTGCAGGGAGCGCCCCTGCGATTCGGGCGCTCGAACTTGGCGCTGTCGAACTTGTCCCGAAAGAGGACGAGCGGAGTAAAGCCGTGCTCGACCGTCTTCGGGACCGTGTCATCACGGCTCTCCGTACCGCACGGGCCGCACACATCCGTCGCGTCCCGGTGTTGGCTCGACCTCACGTGCCACCGCGCAACCAGGGACCCACGTACGCCCTGCCTGGGCGGGCGCGACGATGTATCGCGATTGCCTCGTCCACGGGGGGGCCACGCGCGTTGGCCGAGGTCATCCCGAGGATTCCAGCGGATCCACAGGTGGCTGTGGTAGTCGCCCAACACATGCCGGCGGGATTCACCCGGAGTCTCGCCGAGCGACTTGCGGGACAGAGCGTGCTGCGGGTCGTGGAGGCGGAGGATAAGTCGCTGCTGCTCGGGGGTTGCGCCTATGTTGCCCCCGGCGATTGGCACATGAGTGTCGAAACGGACCCGGAGGGACCCCGGATTCGTCTCGATCGAGGTGCACCGGTTTGGGGCGTGCGTCCGGCCGCCGATCCGCTGTTCCACTCGGTGGCCGCTCTCTTTGGCTCGGAGGCCATCGGAGTTGTCCTCACCGGCCTGGGTCGCGATGGTGCCCGTGGCCTCCGCGCCATCCACGATGCAGGGGGGAGTGGGATCGCCCAGGACGAAGCCACGTCGGTCATCCACGGGATGCCCGCCGCGGCGATTGCCGCTGGGGGAGTGGATCAGGTGGTTTCGCTCGACGGGATACCACTGGCCCTCGAGCGCTGGTTGGAATTCTCACGCCAGGGGGTGGCTCGCCCATGAGCGACGGTATCGAGACCCTACGGGCAGAGTTCGAGCGGATTGTTGCCACGACGGAGAGAGATTCCACGGACGCAAATCGGCACGCCATTCTTCGGGAACTCGTGGCCCTCTATCGCCGCGCCGAACAGTCCTCAGTGGTAATAGGGGTCCTCCAGGCGGAGGTCCGGGAATTCGGTACCAAGCTCCGGGCGGTTGATCGTGAACCAGCTGCCGCGAACCCCACGCGGGGGGATAGACTGGCGGCATCGACTCATGTGGAGAGGGGGTGGCACCTGATTTCCCTGGGGGATTATTCCGGTGCCGCCGCGGCCCTGGAGCGAGCCCTCGCCGTGGCTCCGGACGACAACGAAGCTGGGGCGCTCCTGGGATGGGCCCAGATGCTTGGCGGACAGCTCGATGAGGCCATGACCACCCTTCAGGGGGTCCTGGTGCGTGATGCCTCCAACGCGTTGGCCCGGGTGAATGTCGGATTCATCTGCCTCCGAAAACACATCTTTGGCGAGGCCATAGAGCACCTGTCGCGCGTGATCCGTGAGAGCACCGATCGGCGAAGTATTCTCTACGCCCACTATTATCTGGGTATGGTGTACTTGGAGCGCGATATGTGCGATGATGCGATCCCCTTCCTCCGTACGGCACTCGACTTGGGGCCAAACCTGGTGGAAGCCCGATACGAGTTGGGGCGAGCTTACTGGCTCGCCGGGCGGCGGGACGAAGCCGTGACGGCCTGGCAGGTGGGGGCTGCCGGCGGCACCTACTCACCATGGGGGGCACGCTGCCGAGAGATGCTCACGCTCATCGAGGCCGGAGGGGAAGTCCCACGTCAATCTTCAGTCTGATCTTTGCTTTCCAGGCCGTCTGGCAGGGGTACCAATCGTTCGATGTCGGAACCGTTACCCTGGTCGTCTCGACGTCGAGTCGCCGCATCGGATTTGCTCTCGCTGAGCAGGCTGCCGTGCCCATCGAGCTCCCTGGGATCGGTCGGTGGGAGCCGGATTCACTGCGACTCGTCGTCGTGGACGACGCCGAGGCTTTGGGCACCGTCTCGGGAGGGCGCGCCCCACCCTGGGGCGTCGGGTTTGCACTTCCCGCCACCCGGACGGTCATGATCCGGGCAGACGCCCTAGACCCCGCTGGCGCCTTGCGTCACGAACTCGCGCACCTGGGGTTGCATGCACGGATCGAGGGTCGGGTACCCCTCTGGTTCGATGAGGGTTATGCGGTCGTTGCCGCCAACGAGTTTGGTCGGATGCTGGCGCTACAACTCAATCTCGCGGTTGCCACGAAGGGCGTCGAAGGACTGAGAGAACTCGATCGTGGACTCCGAGCCGGTCCCGGAGAGGCACAAACGGCGTACGCCCTGGCGGGATCGGCGGTGGCGCACGTCCTGTTCTTGCAGCCAACCGGGTCGCTGGACAAGTTGATCGGCCGCTTGGAGGCGGGGGAAGGTTTTGGCGCCGCTCTCCTGGCGACGACCGGGTATGACCTCGATGCGTTCGAGAGGTCCTGGCGCCGGCAGGTGCGGCGGAGATACGGGCTATTCGTCTGGCTCATCGCGGGGGGATGGTGGGCTCTCGCCGGCTTCGGATTAGTCGGCTTCGCGGCGCTCAAACGTAAGCGGGACCGGCCGCGTCGGGCCGCCCTCGATGAGGGGTGGCCGCTTCCGGATCTCGAAGAAGTGGACATGCTTGATAGTGGTTCTCACACGCCTTAGGTTGTAAGACTATGTCACAAGCTGAGATCGGCAGGGCCGGTCGCCGTCGGGCCTTTGGTCGTCGAAACCTCATCGTGTTGACTGCAGCGGTCTTGGTCCTGATACTGGGGTACGCTCTGCTGCAGGGCGGGAGCACCAGCCTTGCAGCGGGAATGCTCGTATTGGGGTATTGTGTGCTGTTCCCCCTGGCCATTGCCCTGTGAGCACTCGGCTTGGCTCCGACGTCTCCCAAGTGTGGGAGCGGAGCCTGGATCTCGGGCGAATAGCTCAGCTGGTCCAGAGCGCCTGCCTTACACGCAGGAAGTCGGGGGTTCGAATCCCTCTTCGCCCACTGACGGCTCGATGACAAGGATCGGAACCCTCTTCCCTGACAGGGGAGACCTGTCTACACGGAGGCCTCGAAGAATGCGTTCGACTCGATTCCTGTTCTCCCTTCTTCTGTGTGCCCCGCTCGCGATCCCTGCGACCGGGAACGCTGCGCCTTCCCAACTTCGACAGAACCGGCCCCCTCCACCAACGCGCAACGTCGATCGGATGCTGGTGGCGACTCCCTATCCCGGAAATTCGACCGACTCCGCCGCGGCGGTTCAGGTTGGTGACGGGCTGCGCCGGCGCCTCGACCGGGTTGCCGGCAAATGGTTCTCCGTCCTGACACGGGAAAAGATGAACGAGGCGTTACTGCAGTACGCCTACCCCGCCGATGCCGTTCTCCAGCCCTCCGTGGCTCGCACCCTGGCCGCCTCGCTCCAGGCCAGGTTCTTGGTGAGTTCGACACTGACGCGGAACGAGTCGGGTCGGTACGCCCTCCATGTTCGCGCGGTCGGTATGAATGACAAAGCGGGTTACTCGTTCACCCTGCAACAGGAGCCCAACCAGGACCTCGACGACTTTGGGAAAGTTGCCGCCGACCATATGGAATCGGCTTTCAAGGGACTCGCCGAGGCGAAGAAGTGCTGGGATCAGCAACTCACGAAGCCACGGGATGCGCAGGAGGCAGCCCAAAAGGCCTTGCGAGAACAACCCAATCACGGGCTGGCGGAGTTCTGCCTCGGTGAGATCGCGGTTGCGCAAAACGCCCCGAGAGACTCCATCATCGCCCACTATCGCAATGCGACCCTCGGTGACCCGCAGAGCCTGGAGACCTGGGCAGCGCTGGCGGTGCAGTATGAGGCCATCGGTGACAGCACCAATACCGTGCAGGTCTACCAGAGGATGTTGAGTGTCGCGCCCACCAACCAGCCGCTCCGCGAGCAGGCGTTCCGTCTCTTCTTGAACTACGGAAAGCCCGATGCCGCCCGGGAGGTGGCCGAGGAGGGCCTAGAGATCGATCCGGGCAACGCCGAACTGTGGGACCTCAAGAGCAACGCGTGTCTCTTCCTGAGTGACTTCACATGCGCGGTCGACGCGCTGGAAATGGTGTTCGAGGTCGACTCTGCACGGGCCGACAGCCTCTTCTACAACAAGATCAGCGTCTCGGCCAGCCAACAGCCGGACACCGCGAGGTTGCTCAAGTGGGCGGAGCGTGGCGCGGCCAAGTACCCGACCAATCCGACCATGCTCGCGCACCTCGTGACGGCCTATTCCTATGCTGGCCCGATCGAGAGCGCCATTCAAGCCGTGCAGAGACTCATGGCAGTGGACTCCTCCGATCTGCGGCCGGTGCTGAAGATCATCCAGTCCCTGGCCGCCGAGAAGCGGTTGAATGAGGCCGACGTCATGGGGCAGTATATCGAACGGCTCGGGACACCCGACGACAAGCAGGCCTACGCCGGCATCCTCACCAATGGAGCCCTGGCAATGCTGCAGCAACGTGAGAACCAGGATCTGCCGGGGGCTGCCGCACTGGCACGAAAGGCGGTGCAGTTGAGTGTGCCGGGCGGGCAAGTGGCGGTCAATGCCAACTACATCCTGGGCTTGGCAACGGTTCTGCAGCTTCCTGGGCGTGATCAGCCCATCATGGACAGCAAATCGTGCGAGCTTGCAGAGGAGTCACGTGCGATTCTCGAGGAAGCTTCGACGGCGCTCGAATTGGGGAAGTCAGCCTCTGAAGCGGTCGCACAGTACATCCAGATGGCGACCCAGTTCAGACCGAGGATCGAGTCGCAAGTCAAAGCGTTCTGCACGAAGTAGGACTACCCCGGCCCTTGGGCGGTGGCTAAATTGTCTTGCTACGCATCGGGGGCTGTAGCTCAGCTTGGTTAGAGTGCCGCACTGTCACTGCGGAGGTCGCGGGTTCGAGCCCCGTCAGCCCCGTTCTCCCACCCCGCCACGGTTTTCCGGGCGGGGTGGTGTGTTTTCATGACTGACACTCTCCACGATCCGGTTTTGCACGCCGAGGTACTACGTGCGGCGGTCGAGGCGGGAAGCCGCCGCGCGGTCGACGCCACGCTGGGAGATGGTGGACATGCGGCCGCGCTCGTCGGCGTCGGCATCGATGTGCTGGGTATCGATCGAGACCCCGAGGCGATCCGCAGGGCCACGGCGAGGTTGGGTGGCGGCGTCGAGGTGATCCACGGCCCATTCGACGATGATCAGGTCCTCCGCCGAGTTGAGGCGTTTCATCCGGATTTCGCTCTCTTCGACCTCGGCCTCTCCTCCCGGCAACTCGATGATCCCAGCCTGGGATTCAGCTTCCGGCCCGGCGTTCGCCTTGATATGCGGATGCATCCCACGGGACCCGATGCGGCCGATTATCTACGCATGGCATCCGTGGAGGAACTGAGCGAAACATTCAGGTCCTTCGGTGATGAGCCACGTGCATACCGGCTCGCCAAGGAAATCCACCGGCGGCGGGAGACCGGGTCGATGAGCACCAGCGACGACCTGGTGAATGCAATCCGGGCCGTGCTCGGACCATCGAGCGGGCCCAGCGACTTCGCCCGCCTCTTTCAGGCTCTCCGGATCAGAGTGAATGACGAACTCGGCAGGCTGACGCGGGCCCTCCCCGCCTATCGCGACCGACTCAGTCCTGGGGGTCTCCTCGCGGTGATCAGTTATCATTCGGGCGAGGATCGAATCGTGAAACATGCCTTTAGAGAATGGGCGCGTACCTGCGTCTGCCCCCCCGCATTCCCGATGTGTGTGTGTCGAGGGCAAGCCCTGGGGAAGGTCGTGACCCGAAAACCCATCGTTCCAGGTGACCGAGAACTTGCCTCCAATCCCAGAGCACGGAGTGCGCGGCTGCGCCTCTTCCGGATTGCACCGTGAAGGTCCGAGGGCGGTTCTGGTTCGGGGTGTGGTTGGTCATCCTGCTCCTGGTCGCCGGAGCCGTGGTGGCACGACAACGCTCCGCGATCGGTGTGGCAGGTGAACTGAACCTTCTCCGAACCGAACGTCTCTCGCTGGAGGCGCAGTCCGCCGAGTTTGCCCGGAGGATCCGAGAGGGATCCAGCCGACCCGTGCTGGTCCCGAAAGTCGAGTCGCGTCTTGGTCTGCGACTTCCGCGCGATCAGGAGTTGGTGACCCTGCGTCTCAACACGCTTCCCGATTCGGGGTCTTGATGGCCAATACATCCACACGAATTGGCGCCCTGCAGTTCATCCTGCTCGTCGGCCTCGTTCTCATCATCGGACGGGCGGCCCAGGTTCAGGTCATCCAGGGCCGCGAGTGGGCCACGGTGGCTGAGGCAACTCGAACCACGACTCGTGCACTTCCGGCCCGGCGCGGCGCGCTCTACGACCGACACGGACTCCCGCTCGCGGTCTCCCAGGAGTATTACCGGGTCGGCGTCACACCTCGCGAAGTGCGTGCGCGCGATGTCGATACCCTCACCCATCGTCTGGTCACGGATCTAGGGTTTTCACCGAGTGAAGTCCGATCCGCGTTCGCTGCGGTCGAGCGCGACGGTCCGGCGGCGTACCTCTACCGTCACCGCCCGGCGAGTGCGAGTCAGGTCGAAGGGATCCGGAGATTCCGGGGAGTGCACCTCCAGAGGGTCTTCCTCCGAAACCACCCCTCCGGTGGACTGGCCGGTGACCTGCTTGGAACTCTCGTGGCCGATTCGGGTCGTGGTCGATCGGGGCTTGAACTCTCCCTCGATTCCCTCCTCCAGGGGACGCCTGGAGAGGCCGGCTTCCTGCGCGCACCGAACGGTACGCTGTATGAATCCCCTGACCGTCGAATTCGTGACCCGGTACCCGGGTATGACGTCTTCCTGACATTGGATGCGGAACTTCAAGGCATCGCCGAGGCGGCACTCGCGGAGACTCTGGTTCGGGAGGACGCGGATGCAGGCGATGTGGTTCTGCTCGAGCCCCTTTCGGGTGAAGTGCTCGCCATGGCGACGGTGGTGCGACGCGCACAGGGTGCCCGACGCGCCGGTGGGTGGATTCCTGCCGAACCGGGGTCGACCATCAAGTTGCTCGCGGCGGGCGGACTCTTGCGGCTCGGCCGGGCCAACGCCACCGACTCCGTCCACGGGGAGAATGGCGAATGGGAACTGCGGCAACGTCGACGGCCCATCAGGGACATCCATCCAATCGACGGTTACATGACGTTGGCACACGCCATCCAGGTCTCGAGCAACATCGGGGCGACGAAGTTCACCATGCGGATGACCCCGGAGGAGCACTTCGAGGTGTTGCGTGACTTTGGGCTGGGGACGATGACCGGCGTCGAGATCCCATACGAGTCGGCCGGGCTTCTCAAGTTCCCGCATCGATGGAACCCCGACAACACGCAGCCGAGCATGGCACAGGGCTACGAGTTGGAAGTGACGCCCCTCCAGTTGGCGGCTGCCTACGCCGCGATCGCCAATGATGGGTGGCTCCCCGCACTGACGCTGATCAAGGAAATCCGGGATGCCGAAGGGAACACGCACTACCTCCACGAGCCCGAGGCGATACGTCGAGTCGTGAGCGCACGAGTCGCCAGCCAGCTCAAGTTCTTCCTGCGCGAAGCTGCCGCAGACTCTGGCACGGGCGGAGCCGCACAGTTGGATACGTATGGCGTCCTCGGCAAGACAGGTACCGCGCGAAATGTGGTCGATGGCGTGTACGCTCCGGGCAACTACACGGCCTCCTTTGCCGGGATCTTCCCAGCCGATGATCCGCAATTGGTTGTGGTGGTTCGGATCGTGAACCCGCAAGGGGGGGAGTACTACGGTGGGTTGATTGCGGCACCGATGACCCGCCGGATGCTGCAGGACGCCTTGGCCACACGTCAGAGCACGCTTGATCGGTCACGACTCTCCTTCCGGACGGCCAAGGCACCTCCACCGGCATCGCTCGACCGAGCATCGGGGTCCCGCACCGTCATCGAACTTTCCGCCACACCGGAAGAGCCGGAGAGGTCGGAGGAGGTTGCGGTGCCGGACGTCATGGGTCTCAGCGTGCGTGAGGCGGCCTTCCGCCTCCATCAGAGTGGTCTCCGGGTGTCCGTTGCCGGCAACGGGTCGGTCGTGACGGGCCTCACACCCGGGACGGGATCCATGGTGCGGTCAGGAACCCGTGTCTCCCTCAGCACCGGATCGGGGTCCTGAGGCGATGGTGGCCGACGCTGGTGCGGGCGGACGAGTAGAGCTCGTCATGACGGCCCTGACCCGAGCGGGACTTTTGGCAGGGCCGCCGCCTGACCTCTCCACCGTCACGGGTATCACCACCGATAGTCGACAGGTCACCCCTGGAACTCTCTTCCTCGCGATGCCGGGGACCCAGACGGATGGGCACGAGTTCGTGGATGATGCCATCTCACGGGGGGCAGTCGCCGTCGTGGTGGGACGTTCCCTGACGGATCGGGTGCCACAGGTGTTGGTGCGCGATCCCCTTCTCGCGTGCCGTCACATCGCGAAGACCTGGTACGGAGATCCTGGATCCCGGTTGGAGATTGCCGCCGTCACGGGGACCAATGGCAAGACCACGACAACGGGAATTCTCAGGCACCTCTTCAACGCGCAGGGGCAGGCCGGGAGCATCGGAACCCTCGGTGCGGTTGACGGGAAGGGTCTACCGGTTCCTTCCACCGCAGGGTCACTGACCACCCCAGGACCCGTGGACCTCTACGCCACTCTGGCGGATCTCTCGGCCCGAGGCGTCCGTCATGTGGTCATGGAAGCTTCTTCACACAGTCTCCATCAGGGGCGACTGGATGGACTCGTCTTGTCGGGTGCCGTCTTTACGAACCTGACACGGGAGCACCTCGACTACCACGGAACGATGGCAGAGTACCTCGCGGCAAAACTGAGATTACGCGAATTGATGAGCCCCACGGGGGTCATCGCCGTGAACGCCGACGACCCCGCGTGGGAGGCGATCCCGCACGATCGTCACTGCGTGACCTATGGGCTGGCGGCCACGGCCGATGTGGGAGCGGCGGGTGTGGTCCTGGATGCCGACGGCTCTCGATTTCTGCTGAGTGGACGATTCGGCCGTCGTGAGGTCTCGCTTCCTCTCCCGGGCAGCTTCAACGTTTCCAATGCGTTGGCCGCCACCGCTTGCGCGCTGGGGTTGGGGATGGACCTCGATACCGTGGTCGAGCGACTCGGGGCGGTGCCCCAGGTTCCGGGGCGCATGGAACGGCTCGCCACCACGCCCTGTACCATCCTCCGGGACTACGCACATACCCCCGATGCGCTCGAGCGCGTGTTGCGCACGCTCCGACCTCTCACCCCAGGACGACTCGTCGTCCTCTTCGGATGCGGTGGGGCCAGAGACGGCGGGAAGCGACCCATCATGGGCGGGATCGCGGCCGACTTCGCGGATGTGGCGGTCCTCACCTCGGACAACCCACGCACCGAGGACCCGGAACGAATCCTGGATGATATCGCGTCGGGGTTTAACGGGAAGCACCACCTCCGGATCGTTGATCGACATCAGGCCATTGAGAGCGCGCTGAAATTGGTCGGACGGGGTGACACCCTGCTCCTCGCCGGAAAGGGCCACGAGACTTACCAGATCATCGGAACCACCAAACACCCATTCGACGAGCGCGCGATCGTCGCCGGCCTCACGGAGACGTGATCTACACGGGGACCTGGGTCATCGAGACCCTTGGCATCCAGGCTGAAACGGCGGGTCTCCGGTTTGACTCGATTGGTACCGATACCCGAACACTCCCCGATCGCTCACTCTTCGTCGCCCTTCCGGGTGAGCAATACGATGGACATGCCTTCCTGGGAGCCGCGCGAGACGCCGGCGCGGTGGCGGCCGTGGTACGGCGAGGTACCCCTGCCGTCGATGGTCTTCCCTTCTTCGAGGTTGACGATACGCTGCGCGCTTATGCGTGGTTGGCGAGAGCCCGGCGCCGGATGATTCCTGGTCCCGTCGTGGGCCTGACCGGGACCAATGGCAAAACCGCAACGAAGGAACTCCTCGCAGCGGTGCTTACGACGGCGCACCGGACACATAAGACGCTGGCGAATGACAACAACCTCGTTGGCGTCCCCAAGACGATCCTCTCGGCGCCCGACGATACAGAGGCCCTGGTGGTGGAGGCCGGGGCGAACGCACTGGGAGAGATTGCCCGACACCGTGAGGTCATCGAGCCAGACATCGCGGTGGTCACGAACGTGTCGGCCGGACACCTGGAGGGGTTTGGTTCGACGGAGGCGGTTTTGGAGGAAAAGCTCGATCTCCTGGATGGGGTCGCGATGGTTGTCGCGGGCACGGAACCCTCCGTGCTCGCCGAGCGTGCCCGCCTGCGCACGTCGGGCCGAGTGCTTTCGGCTGGTCCTGGCGCCACGGATGTTTCCCCCGATTCCGTTCGCCTGACGGACGCCGGCACCCCGATCGTGACACTGCGTGGGCATGAGGTCCGCCTTCCGCTCCTCGGACGTCACCAGGCAGCCAACGCCACCATCGCATGGGCGGTCGGAGAACTCCTCGGACTCGAACCGGCGGCCATGGTGGAGGCGATGGAGGGGGTGCGGATCCCGGGAGGAAGGGGCGAGGTCATGTCCGTGGGCGAATTGACCGTCCTCAATGACTGCTACAATGCCAACCCTGCTTCGTTCGAGGCTGTCATCGCACTCGCGAACGAGCTCCGTCGCGGGCGACGGCTGGTATTCGTTGCCGGGACCATGCGGGAGATGGGTGAGACGTCGGAGTACTGGCACCGAGCAGTGGCCGGCAGGTTGCTCGCGCTGGCGCCCGATCTGCTCGTCGCTGTCGGCGAGTTCGGGTGGGTGCTCGAGGACTCACGAGACCAGCTTGGGGACTCCCTGCTGGTTGCCCCCGACGCCGAAACGGCAGGGCGTCTGCTCGCCGAGCGTCTTCGCGGCGATGAACTCGTCGTGCTCAAAGCGTCCCGCGGAGTGGCCTTGGAGCGTATACTTCCTGCTCTCACTGATCGAGTGGCTCCCGCTTCCGAGGCCTGATGCTCTACTCTCTGCTCTCCCCTCTGGCCAAGAGCCATATCTTCTTCAACCTCTTCACCTACATCAGTTTTCGTGCTGCCGGAGCCACGGTCACGGCGTTGCTCCTGGCGTTCCTTGTCGGGCCACTGATCGTTCGCCGCCTGACCCGACTCAAGGTGGGCCAGGTCGTTCGCGTCGATTTTCTGTCCACCCATCAAGGGAAGCGTGGGACCCCCACCATGGGTGGGCTGATCATCCTCTTGAGTACCGTGATCCCAACCTTGCTCTGGGCCCCACTGACCAATCGGTTCGTGGTCGTAGCCCTCCTGGCGACCGTTTGGATGGGCCTGATCGGGTTCGTGGACGATTACTTGAAGGTGCTTCAGGGCCGTTCCCGAGGACTCGTGGCGAGCTGGAAACTCTCCGGGCAAGTGGTCTTTGGTGTGGCCTTGGGTCTCTATCTCTGGCTTCGACCCCTGGTCCCGATCGAAACCATCCCTGCGACGGCGACGACGTTACCGTTTCTGAAGTTTGTGATCCTCAATTTTTCACCGGTGGCCTTCGTGGCGTTCGTGACCTTCATCGTCACCGGATCCAGCAACGCGGTCAACCTGACCGACGGTCTTGATGGCTTGGCGACGGGTCTCGCAGCCATTTCCGCCGCTGCCTTCGCGCTGTTCGCCTACATCTTCGGTCGGGTCGATGCGACCGGCTACCTCAACCTCTACTATCTCCCTGGTGCCGGGGAGCTCGCGGTCTTCGGTGGATCCCTCATGGGGGCTTGTCTCGGATTCCTCTGGTTCAATGCGCACCCGGCGAAGGTCTTCATGGGGGACACGGGGAGCCTCGCGATCGGTGGTGGGCTCGGCACGGTTGCCATTCTGCTCAAAGCCGAGTTCCTCCTGGCAATCATTGGGGGCGTCTTCGTGGCCGAGGCGCTGTCCGTGCTGATCCAGACGGGGGTGTTCAAGTGGTACCGGCGAACGCGCGGGAGGGAATTCGCGGAGGCAAACCGCGTCTTCAGGATGGCACCCCTCCATCATCATTTCGAAAAGCTTGGATGGGCAGAGAGTCTGGTGGTCACCCGCTTCTACATCCTCGGGATTCTCTGCGCGCTCCTGGCACTCACCACCCTCAAGGTGCGGTGACACTTTCCGATTGGGCCACCACGGGCCTTGAGGTTGCGGTGCTGGGTCTCGGTCGGAGCGGGTTGGCGGCCACCCGGCTGCTACGCGCTCGCGGAGTCGATGTCTATGTGTCGGATGCGGCCGTCAGTGCCTCGATGGAGGCGCGGGCGGCCGAAGCCAAACTCGTCGGCGCACAGGTGGAGTTGGGTCACCACGATTTACAGCGAATCGCCAGAGCACAAGCCTTGATCCTCTCACCTGGGATTCCGCCCGACGTAGCGCCGATCATCGCCGCACGTACCGCGGGCGTCCCGGTACGCGCGGAAATAGACCTCGGCCTGGAGGCTCTCGAGGGGGTACCCTACGTCGGGGTCACAGGCACCAACGGCAAGTCCACAACGACCGCCCTGGTCGCCCACCTGCTCTCCGCCGGTGGTGCGCGGTCGGTTGCCGCGGGGAACATCGGAACTCCGCTTTCGGAGGTGGCCCTCTGGGCTCAGGCGCCCGAGTGGCTTGCCATCGAATTCTCATCCTTTCAATTGCATGACACCGAACGAGTGGCACCCCGTGTGGGAATTCTGACAAACTTGTCACCCGACCACCTCGATCGGTACGAGGACGTCACCAGCTACTATGACGACAAGGGACTGTTCTTTCGCAATGCGACGCCCGAGTCCGCGTGGGTGATCAACGCCGATGACGAGCTGTCGAGCACCATTACAGGAGGGGTCGCTGGGGACCGAGTCCACTTCTCGGTCCGGAGACGGGCGGACGGGTGGTGGGACAGGGACGCAGATCTCCTGATGCTCGACGACACCGAACTTCTCCCGCGGAGCGAGTTCCCGCTGCTCGGAGATCATAATGTGGCCAACGCATTGGCTGCGGTGCTGGCCGTTCGGCGGGCGGTGGGAGCGGCTGCTGTTCCTCTCGCCGACGCTCTGCGGTCGTTTCGGGGGCTGTCCCATCGTCTCGAAACAGTCGCGGAGATCGCCGGAGTCCATTGGATCAATGATTCCAAAGCCACCAACCTGGCCTCGACGGAAGTGGCGGTGGCCGCTCTGGAGGGACGGTTCATTCTGCTTTTGGGAGGGCGTCACAAAGGAGAGTCGTACAGGAGACTCCTGCCTTTTCTCGGATCTCGGTGTGTCGCTGTCGTGGCGTATGGAGAAGCTGGGGCCAAGATTGTGAACGACTTGAGCGACGAGGTCCGAGTAGAGCACGTGACTGGCGGGTTTGACGAGGTGGTTTCGTGCGCCGCCGCCATTGCCGTGGCGGGCGATAGTGTCCTGCTCTCTCCCGCGTGTTCGAGCTACGACATGTTCGTCAACTTCGAGCAGCGCGGCGAACGCTTCCGGGAGTTGGTAGAGGCACTGTGAGAGGCCCGACCGTCCGCCATCCGGGTGAGTTTCGCTGGGAAGTCCGACTGTTGGTGGCCATTGCGGTGGTCCTCACGGTCTTCGGCATCATCAGTCTCTACGATGCGACCAGCATCCGGGAGCGGGGTTTCTTGGTGGCCGTGAAACAACTCGCGATCGGGTTGGTGGGTGGGATCATCATGGTCACCTTGTCGCGTGTGGACTACCGCCGGCTGCGTTCCCTCGCGTGGCCGGTCCTTGGTGTCACACTCGTGCTTCTCCTCATCACCGTCCTGCCTCTCAGCCTGACCGGTGCGATCGCGGGGTCTCGGAATGGGGCCAGGAGGTGGATCGATATCGGAGCGTTCACCATCCAGCCCGGAGAGGTCGCCAAGTTCGCCATTGTGCTCTGGTGTGCCGCCCTTGCTGCGAAGAAGGGAGTGTTGGTACGGGGGTTCAAGAAAGGTGTCCTCCCGTTCCTCGTGGTGATTGGCACGGTTTGCCTCCTGATCGTGCGACAACCGAATCTCTCCATGGCGGTCATTGTCGCGCTCCTCGGCGCGACGGTCCTGTTCACCGCAGGCGCAAAGATCGGTCATTTCATCCTTTTGGGGCTCGCGACGGGGCTCGTCGCCCTGCAGCTGATTCTTCTGTCGGGTTATCGGCGTGCCCGGCTGGACACCTTCATTGGCGGTGGGACAGAGGACGGTGCCCGCCAAATCAACGAGTCTCTCATCGCGATTGGTTCGGGTGGACTCTTTGGCGCGGGTCTTGGTGAAGGGAAGGCCAAGTTGGCGCATGTGCCGTACGCCGCCTCGGATTTTCTCTTCAGTTCGATCGGTGAAGAATGGGGATTCATTGGGGTCCTCGCCGTGGTATTCCTGTTCGGCACCTTCGGGTGGATCGGTTACCGGATTGCCAAGACCGCGCCCGACCCCTTCGGACGATTCCTCGCCGCGGGACTCACGCCCGCCGTGATGCTCACCGCCGTGCTGCACATGGCCGTGGCGCTCAAACTCATGCCGACCACAGGTCTCACCTTG
>QKDC01000069.1 GCA_003246755.1 Gemmatimonadota bacterium
CGAACTCTCGATGTACAACGCGCTACCCCACATGCGGCACCCCGTCGTCACCGACAACAAGGACGCCACCTTCGTTCTCAAGTACGCGGTCCGCGAGATGGGGCGGCGATACGAACTGCTGCATGCGAACGGGGCACGGAACATCGGTGACTTCAACCGCAAGGTCCGGGCTGGCGCCGAACTCAAGCATCCCGCACCGCCCCCGGTCACGTTGACGACGATCAGCAATGAGGCGCCCGATACGCCCCCACCGCCCCCGGTACCGGAGAAGTACACCGACGGTATTCTGCCCTACCTGGTGCTGGTGGTCGACGAGCTCGCCGATCTGATGATGACCGTGCAAGGCGAGGTCGAGCGCCCACTCGCGATCCTCGCGCAAAAGGCACGCGCCATCGGGATCCATCTCGTCCTGGCCACGCAACGTCCATCGGTCAACGTCATCACGGGCCTGATCAAGGCCAACTTCCCGAGCCGGATCGCCTTCAGGGTGGCGTCCAAGGTCGACAGCCGGACGATTCTCGACGGTAATGGGGCGGAAACCCTTCTCGGCAACGGCGACATGCTCTTCCTCCCACCCGGAAAGAGCGAACCCATGCGTCTCCAGGGGGCGTACATCGCCACCGAGGAAACCGAGAAGCTGATGGACTGGTACGAGGCCTTGCGTGAGAAGCAGATGGTGGAAACCGAGGTGGAAGAGCCGGATATTCTCGAGATGATCAAGGCCGAGGAGGCCGCCGAAGAGGGGGGAACGGGGCCTGGTGCCGTCGGTGGAGACCGTGATCCTCTCTTCCGAAAGGCTGCGGAGGTCTGCCTTCAGAATCAGGGTGGCTCGACGTCGTTGTTGCAACGCAAATTGAGCATTGGGTATGGCAAGGCGGCGCGCATCATCGACCAACTCGAGGAGGCCGGCATTCTGGGCCCGCCTGATGGGAGTAAGCCCCGTGAGGTGCTGATTGGGTTTGGCCAGCTGGACGAGTATCTCGGCTGAGCTACGGTCGTTGGTCGGTTGATGGCCGAGGTGGGCTGACGGCCACGAGTGTCGCTCCTTGCGGCTGACGGTTCGCGTTTGGTGGGTCACCGGCGCCGTGGCTTGAACCAACGCCGCTCGAGCGCCCCACGCCGCCCTCAGCCTCCATCTTCACCGACAGGGCCTGACTCCGGTCCAGAATCCACAAACGTCACCAACGACCTGTAGGTCTGAGGGCCCCAGGCCCCTAGATTACGCGAACCCTCAACTGGAACCGCACACCTGACCGAGCTGCCTGAACGCCTTCAGACCGCCCTTGGCGACGCCTACCGCATCGAGCGTGAACTCGGTGGGGGTGGAATGTCGCGTGTCTTCCTGGCGGAGGAGGTCGAACTCCGGCGCAAAGTGGTGGTCAAGGTCTTGCCGCCCGAGATGGCGGCGGGGGTCAATCAGGATCGCTTCCGCCGCGAGATCCAACTCGCCGCCGGGCTCCAGCACCCCCACATCGTACCGGTTCACAGCGCCGGGTCGAGCGGTGACCTGCTGTGGTACACCATGCCATTCATCGAAGGCGAGTCGCTCCGAACCCGTCTGGCCAAGGGTGGCGAGTTGCCGATCAAGGACGCGCTCCTGGTGCTCCGTGAGGTGGCCGACGCGCTCGCCTACGCGCACTCCAAGGGGGTCGTGCACCGCGACATCAAGCCCGACAACGTGATGCTCTCGGGGAAACACGCTCTCGTGACCGACTTCGGTGTCGCGAAGGCCGTCAGCGAGTCAACGGGTCGGCAGTCTCTCACCTCGATGGGAATCGCGCTGGGAACCCCCTCGTACATGGCACCGGAGCAGGCCGCCGCAGAACCCAACGTGGATCACCGCGCCGATCTCTACGCCTTCGGGGCGATGGCATACGAGATGCTCGCCGGCCGTCCCCCGTTCACCGGGATGACGGCGCAGGCCGTGCTGGCGGCGCAGGTGACCCAGACCCCCGACGCGGTGACCGGGCTTCGACCGGCCATTCCCGAAGCACTCGGCGGCCTGGTGATGCGTTGCCTGGAGAAACGGCCGGCTGACAGGTGGCAGACGGCGGAGGAGTTGATCCCGCACCTCGAGGCGCTGCTCACCCCGAGCGGAGGGTCGTCGCCCACTTCGGCGACGATGGCAGTGAGTTCCGGAACGGAAGCCGCTCTCCGGCGTGCTCACCCCATGCGTGTGGGTGCCCAGTTTGCCCTGGTTGCCGTCGTCGTCCTAGGCGCCGTTTGGTGGGTGGTGCAGCAGATCGGGCTCCCGAGTTGGGTCTTCCTTGGCGCCATCGGACTGATGTTTCTCGGTCTGCCGGTGATGCTCTATGCGAGCCGGGCCGAACGCAAACATGCAATGGCGCGTGCGACGGGGATGATGACCGTGACACCAGCCGGTGCCTTGGCCCCGGTCTCGACCCTGCGCGGTGCAATGATGGGAGGCGTTCTGGCGTTCGGGGCGCTCGGCCTCGGTGCGGCAGGGTTCATGTTCCTGCGTGCCCAGGGGATCGGGCCTTTCGCCACGCTCATGACATCCGGGGCGCTCAACCAAAGGGATCCGATCATCATCGCGGACTTCGAGAACCGGACCGCCGACTCGCTCTTGGGTCAGTCGGTGACCGAGGCGCTTCGCATCGATCTCACGCGCTCGACCGTCATCCGCGTCGCGCAAGCGGGGGATATCACCGCCACCCTCAGTCAAATGCGGCGCGATCCGAACACACCGTTGACGGAAAGCGTCGCTCGGGAAGTGGCGGAGCGGCGAGGGGCGGGGGCGGTTGTGGTCGGGGAAATCACCCCGCTCGGCGCCGGCTTCAGCCTGTCCGCGAGGGTCGTTTCCGTCGCGGGCGGTGAAACCCTCCTTGCCGAGCGAGAGACGGCACAGAACACCGAGGAGATCATCGGTGCTGTCGACCGTCTCTCCCGGAAACTCCGCGAGGGCATCGGCGAATCTCTGCGGACCATCCGGGCAGGCCAGCCGCTCCTCGAGGTGACCACCGGATCGCTCGAAGCGTTGCGGCTGTATACCCAGGCCGAGCGGGCAATGAATCGGGGTGATTACCAGGAGGGGGAACGACGACTGAAGCAGGCCCTTGAGATTGACTCCGCGTTCGCCATGGCTTGGCGCAAGCTTGCCGTGGTGTTCCTCAACACGAACCAGTCCTTCAGCCTGGTGATCGATGCTTCGCGAAAGGCCTTTCAGCTTCGCGACCGCTTGCCTGACCGGGAACGACTGCATGCTGCGGCGTACTACTACTACAATGTGGAGTACGACTCCGACCGCGTGATCGATACCTACCGGCAGTTGCTCGCCTCGTGGCCCGAAGATGATGCGGCTCTCAATAACCTCGGCATCGAGTTGAACTCCCGTCGGCGTTTCGAGGAAGCCGAGCCCCTCCTCCGCCGGATGGTGGAGTACCACCCGGAAGCTGCCGTTGGCTATGCCAACCTGATCATTTCGCTGGGGAACCAGGGAAAGCGTGCGGCGGAGGACAGCGTACTCGAGGCGATGACTGGGACGGGTATTTCCGAATGGCAGCGCTGGAGATTCGCCCAACGCGTGGCCTTCGCCCGGGGTGATTATGGGAGATCCTTAGCGCTATCGGATTCCCTGGAAGAGACGAGCGAAGAACTGCCTCGGCGCACTGGCGAGCGCTTTCGAGCGGCGGTCCTTCAGTCACAGGGACGGATGGGAGAGGCGTCCCGGTGGTTGCGGACACTCGCGGAGGCCCAGCGCGCCAGAGGAGTCCCGGCGAGGTACTTCGTGGACCTGATGGACGCCTCGTTGATCGAGGCAGCCTTCCTGGGGCGGGGAGAGGACGCGAGGCGCACGATCGACTCGGTACTCTCCGTCCAGCCCCTCACGACCATCGAGCCAGAAGATCGGCCGTACCTTTCCCTTGCGGAATTCTACTACCGCCTGGGTGAAGTGACCGAGGGTGACCGGCTGCTCATGGAATACGATTTGGAGATGCCCGAGTACCTCCGGACAACGGATGAGAACCGACAGTTTACCGATGCGCTTGCCGCGCTGGCCAAAGGGAATCCCGAGAAGGCCGTCCCCCTGCTGTACCAGTATCGCAACGGGACGTTCGCGTGTCGCCTCTGCGGACTGATGGAGTTGGGACAGGCGTTCGACGCTCTCGGTCAGCCCGATTCGGCGCTTGCCGCGTACGAGGCCCTTCACACGACGCCAACCGTCGGGATCCAGGGCCAGCAATGGACCCTCGCCCAGTCCAGCATTCGACTGGGTGAGCTGTACGAGAGCCGGGGCGACAAGGCGAAAGCGCTCGAGTACTACGGCAAGTTCGTGGACCTCTGGAAGAATGCGGATCCAGAGCTTCAACCTCGTGTGCGGGAGATTCGCGCGCGAATTGCAAA
>QKDC01000145.1 GCA_003246755.1 Gemmatimonadota bacterium
GCTGGAAGTCGTCCGCATGTAGCCGGCCGGCGACTTCTAGATCCCCGTCCACCAAGGCGCGCAGCCGCTCACGTTCGATCTGCCGCAGCTGATCCGAAGCGTCCTGTCCATGCATCGGCACGATGCCGAACGTCGACAGTGAAACCCCTATCACGACTATCAATGCCGTTTTCATCGGTCCTCCTCTCCAGATACTCGGCAGGGTCGACAAATCAGTTTACCTAGCCGTCTAACGACTCTGGAATTCTGCTGCCGCAGCTTCGCGCTCGACAGCGAGCGAAGCGAGATACCCTCACAGTCTACGCGGACAGCAGCGATTCTTTGTTAGACCGCAACCCACTAGTCTGGGACGAACCGGCTCCGGTGAGACCGGATCTGTTCCGGAGTGAATCGGAAGAAGCGAGCCGCGTTGTTATAGAAGATGTCCGCCTTTTGCTCGACGGACAGGAAGAGAGCACCCTGCAACGCTTCTACAGCTACCTCCATGACCTCAGGCCACGACATTTGGTCAGAGCCGAACATGATGCGCTTGCCTAGGCCATTGTCGACTAGGCCCTCCACATAACGCAGTGCGGTCTCTCGAGGCGTCAGATGCAGGATCGTCGAGATGTCGGCGTACACGGACGGGTACTGGTACATCAACGACGTGATCTCCTCGAGGTATGGCCAGCCCGCGTTCTCGATGTAGATGCGAAGCCCTGGATACTTGGCGAGGATCGGAGCCAGCCGTTGTGGATTGCCCAGATGGGTGGGGAAGTCCACCGACCCGCCTAGGCCCGCGAGGTGAATATGAATTGGGAGATCAAGCTCATGCGCTACGGCATAGATCGGCTCCATGCGGGGGTCATCCGCGGCGATGTACCCGTATTGGGCAGTCAACTCGCCAATGACTTCGAGGCTGTCACTCTCAGCGAGCGCCCGGATACGGCCGGCCCGGTTCTCCGGATCCTGAAACAGCCAGCCCGCTATGAACCGGTCTTCATTGCCCTCCATCCAAGTCCGCATGAGGAGGCGACCACCGGAAACCACACCTGCCACGATGTTTAGCTCATCCATCGCAGCGATCGTGGCCGGCAAGAGGTCGGCGGGGTCGCTCAACTCAGTCGGCAGGCCCCTGCACGGCTGGGGGAAACAGAACCTCTTCGGAGGCAGCGAGCTCTCCGCGTGGAGATGGACGTCCACAATCGGCCCTTCATATCTCTGGACCTGGCTCGCTGCGCCCATCGGAGCTAAGACAAGCAACCCGGCCACAGCGACCAACGGTGCACCCCGGGTCATTCGTGCCCTGACTCCTCTCTCTGCGGTCTAACGACCTGCGTTTGAGTTGCGGCAGCGTCCTGCGCCGGGCGGGCGCGACCTTGGAGAGATAGTATCCCGCGATAAGTCCGGCGCACAATCCTTCGCGGCTGACTGCTCCAAACGCGTGTTAGACCGCTGGTGGAACTCATACGCCAGAATCAGGGGCTTCTCTCAGTCTCGTGGGGTGAGTCCTGAGAGTCAGCGGGCGATCGGAGTACGTTGCGCCGCCTGACTCCGTAGAGGCCGACTTTTGCCTTTTGGGCCCCTCCCGGTCAGGTCTGCCCAGCGGCCTCATGTGTCTCCAATATGTCTGAGGCACCCGACCCGGACTGCCTAGGTCCAGGCGACTTCTCCATCCCAGTCACCCCAGCTTCGAATGACGCGAAGCCGCGTGAACGACGTGCGATCCGACAGAAGCCCCGCTTTGTCCTCGTCCACTTTGGTGCGGTGCGTACCGGGCTGATAGGCCGCCTGCCTCATCCCTGCATCGGAGTCCCAGAGCGACAAGGTGAAACCGTCGCGTCCATCGAAGCTCCCACGAAACGCCGCCCGGCGAAGGTTCGATGGGTGTGCTCCGTAGGCCTCCAGAACCTCGATGACGCCGGCTACGAACCGCGTGATCCGCGGAAGCGTCGCTTCGTCGCGCGCCGCGAAACCTGCGGACGTCAGAACGATCAATGGCCCACCCGGATCGGTCGGGGACGCCCGGACGGCTTCGCCCTCCTGGAGATATCCGCGCCAGTTGACCACGCCACGATGGGAGATCGGAACGCTCAGGCAATGCCACGCGGCCGTGGTTTCTTCCAGCCAGGGCATGGCATCGCTCGGCGTGGTGACCATTGCCTTTGCGGCGTCGCGACTGTGCCAGATGCCCACACCGGCCCAGATATCGCTCACCCCAGTGAGCATCCCGTCCGGGCCGACGTCGTAATGTGGGCCGAACATCCAGCAATCGGGCCCCGCCACTGGCGGAAACACGCGTTCGAGGGACGAGACCCGTTCGGGAAACCGTAGGCGATGTAGCGTGATCCAGTCGTGCCCGTCGGGCTCTGTCATTGACTCAACCCTCGGAGATCCAATTCGGCCCGCCGCGCGGAAGATCGGACAACACGGGCTTTGTGCCGGCGACATGCAATCTGTCGCCTGTGCCCGGGCAGGTCCAGGCGGATGTGAGGCAGCTGGTCCGCGACTGCCAGTTGACGAGGAAGACTCCGATCAGAGCAAACCCCCGGACGATGTCGAGGGAACGCATGCGTTCGCTTGGGGTGGTGGGGTCCATGAACCACCCCGGAGTCAGGGGACCTCGGACGGCTTCAGCTCCGCTTTAGGGCTCCATCCGAGTGGATCATTGGGAACACTCGACGACCGTGTCGTGGGCCGCGACGATTTGCCATCGCCCGTTGCGCTTTAGCCACATGTCGGTCCACACCTGGCATCGCTTTGCCTCCTTGCCATCTCGGTTTGTTCGCATGCGATCTTCCGCTCCGTAGGCGATGGCGATGGAGTCTCCGAAGAACCGCACCCTTACCTCGCCGAGCTGGCAGTCGCGGGACAACCTCGCGAGCGTGGTATCGGTCGTGACAGCCTCAGCCTTCCCATAGCGCTGGCCGCTTGTGAACGTCCCTTGGAAGTCATCCGCAATGAAATCTTCCAGGCCCACCTGAGGGCTACACTGCGCATCGGACCACTTCGCCGCCGCCGCGATCATGAATCTGACGGCTTCCTCATCGGGCGATCCCCATCGGGACTCCTGGGCAGATACGAGCGAGGTAGCTCCACTGAGGAATGACAGTACGGTCACAAGGACTGGGAGTGGTGATGCTGATCTCATGGGTCTAATCTCGCGTGAGCTTATGTCATCGTGGTCGAGGAGCCCCCATTAGGGTGCCCCAGGGGCTCTGTGCACCCCAAGCGGGTCGGCGCTCGATGCGCCATAAGCACCAAACCGACCCCGATGATTACATAGATCCCGGTGATTTTGATACGAGCCTCCAGTGGCTACCTGACGGATGGCGCCTAAGCTGCGGGCGCCGAGTGCGACCGTCGGCGTTATCGCCTTTGTTAGGTCGCATGCCGGAACAGCGGCCTGCAGCTCCTGCCAATTTCTGTGATGTGGCGGTGGTCCGTTCCACAGCACCCCCCCATGACGTTGAGGTGTCTGAGCAACTCCTTCTTGAGCGAGGCATATTGATGGCCCAACTCCACGGGGTTGCCCGCATCGAGCTCCGGGGCATTGTCGAGTTCAGCGTGACTCATACGCGAAGCGTTCGCGCGAAGCCCTCGAATCCTTTCCACCCATGGTGCAGAGGCACTCAGCCCATGCTCGAAATGACTGGGGTGGGCGCAGTTGATCATGAAGTACGCAGGGTATCGACTTGTCGCTTGGTCAACCTGGGTGATCGCTTCCTCCAAAGTATGACCTGTTGGCAGTCTCCCATCCGTCTCGACCGTAAATGAGATCACGGCGGGAATCCCCGCATGCTTGGCGGCGCGCGCGACACCAATTGCTTCCTCCACATAATTCATGGTTATCGCTGTCGTGAGATCCGCAGCAGTGCCTGCAAACACTTCGATCTGCGGCCTGTGGTAAGCTTCCGCTTCGTCAGCCGACATCGCGGTGCCTGGTACGTAGCCATCCCCGCGAGGGCCCACGCAGCCACTGATTACGATCGGCGTCGTGGGTCCTTCGTACTTCTCGCGGATATCCTCGAGAAGAGCGGTGGCCCGTCTGTTGGCTTCCGCCAAGAGCGACGCCGTGTAGCCAAGCCGTTGTCCCCAGTCCGAGCTAGCTCGCCACGTGGGGGTTTCGAGTATGAGACCCGTCCGAAGCGCGCTGGCGATTTCAGCGTACGTGGCGAAGTACTTCCGGAGAGATTCAATACCACGCTCTGTGGAGAACAAGTGAAAGGCCGCGAAGTGTGGCAGTTCTTGACCTTCATGGAAGATGAGGGTCGTTTCGATGCCTCCATCAGTCAGGAAGAAGTCCCCAGCCAACTGCGGCAGTTTCTTCCGGTACTTTGCCATCTCTTGCCTTACCTCCTTTCTCGAAGCCGGGACCTGGCTCGGTTACCGCATCGGCTTCACAAATCGGATGGGGGTGGTTTGCAGTCGTTCGAAACCAACCATCCCCTCCGCGGCGAGGGGAGCGGGAGTGAGGTGTGGGACGGTAAAGGGATCGGCGTACAGCTGGTCCACCAAATACCCCATGTCTCGAAATGCCATGACCGTTATCGCACTTAGCGGGGGGATACCGAGCCCAATACGTGGAACCATCAGTTCCGGTTGAAAGCGCTCCTCATCCCAGTGGGCGTGGGTGGAATACGCCGGAGGAAACAGTTCGCAGAGACTACTGGGTGTCTGTGGCTGGCAATACGCTGGGTACCTTCCACCAGCCAGCGCGTAGGCCTGTCGGGCTCCACCTCCGCGAAACGCCCCGTCAACGAGCATCTCCTTCCAGGGACCCACCAACGACATGCCGAGCGCGTGGGCGAGTTCGTGACGCGCGACCGCCTCCACGACATGAGCCCCATCCCGGATTGCCTCGGTATCCAACGTGATCCGTCCGACGATCGGGAGCTTTGAGTCGGCGCGAGCGAAACAGGTCGTCGTTTCACCAAGGATGCCCCGCTCGCGATCGACCTCACCGACGGCGATGTACACCACGATGTCATCGATCACTTCCCCCTTCTGGACGGGACAGTTCGAGGGCCCCTTTTCCGCGATGGTAACGTCGGGCAGATCGGACAGCAGGATGAGATTCCACCGCCGTTTTGCTCTTTCGATCTCGGTCGAGTCGGCCTTGGAGATTGCCCCGAGGAACCGTAGCTCAATGTGAAACCCGTGTTCAGGGGGCTCGGTGGCGAGCGCGTCGAGAGTTGTCGAGAGAGACTCCGCGCTGGCTTGGACCCGCTGAAGTCCGGGCGGTCCGTAATCCCACAGTGAGAGGGAGTCCGCGCTGGCGAAGACCCGCTGAGGTCCCGCTGCGCCGAACCGCCACCCCCCGATTCGGGCAGTCCCATTGCTGTCTGTAACGGCATAGGGGCCGGCGAGGGTGCCTCCACCCTCCAGAATCGCGAAGGACACTCGCACCCCCGCCACTGGAAATCCGACGTCGTCGAGCACGATCACCCCGGTGGTGGAGTCCGCGATGTTGGACCTGAACCCCGTACCCGCGACAGGGAAGCCGACCACGCGGGATGGCGGTCCGACAATGATATGCACATCCAGAACGGCATTGCGTCCGGCTCCCGTGGAGGCCACCAGTCGCTGGAGTCGACTCGTGGTGCCCAGCCTCCACTCGGTGCTTATCAGGCCGTTTCCGTCGGTGAGGCCCGTGGCCTTGTCGATGAGCCCACCGCCTGAGGCGACGAGAAACGTGACCGCCGTGCCTGCGACAGGCCCCGATTGGTCTCGCACCTCGAAGACAGGGGAGAGCAGAGCTCCCGCCCTGGCCGAGCTGACGATGTTCCCCACTTGGGCGATGGTGACCGCAGGCTGGGAGGGCTGCTTGGCGGAAGGCTCCGTTTGGGTTGCGCACCCGGAGAGACAGCCTGAGATCAGCAGGCCGATCGCCAAAAGTGTCCTTGGCATGGTCCTCTCCACCCACCCTGTTCGGGCGGTTTGATCTGGGACCCAGCACCCGCTCGCTCCCCCTTCATAAGCTTATCTCGAACACTGGGCGGCGCCAGCGGATCCCTGGGCCGTAGGGCTTTGGGACTCGTGGGGCGGCTCCGGAGCGATTCCGGCCCTGGCCACTCCGAGAAGCCCCGTCATGACGGGGCTTCTTCCTTTTGGGCCTCTCCCGTTCAAGCAAGGCAATAGGCCGCCCGGCACTTTCGTGCCGAGCGGCCTATTGCTGGACAGGCATGGGAGAGTCGAGGAGAAGAGACCTATCTCCCCGCCATCGAAGCCTTCACCTTCTTGGTGGATTTGCTGAGCTCGCGTCGGATCCCCTGGAACGCCTGACCCAGGTCTGTCCAGGCCGATTCTAGTTCTTCCTGGAGGCCCTTCCAGGCCGACTCACCCACCTCGGATGCCTTCGACATCTGGGCACGAAGCGCGCGCCGCCTGTCCTCAAACGTCTTCTTGACTTCGGCCAGCTTGGTCGACGACTTCTCCACGGAGGCCTTCGCCTTCTCCTCGAGTTGGTGGAGTTCGTTTTCCAAGGCGTTCAAGCGGCTTTCGAGACTCTTCATGTACTCAGCTTTGGGTTGGATAATGGTCATAGTGTTGCTCCTGTGTCGTTTGGGATACAAGGAATGGCTATCGAGTAGCGCCGGAGGCAGTCGTCACTTCATAACCGGCGAGTCGCCAGCCGGCGAAACCGTTTTCGAAGTCCATCACGTTGGTGAAGCCGGCATTCGTGAGCTTGGTGGCCGCCTTGGGAGAAGCCTGGCAGGTTCGGTTGGCGCAGTAGACGACGACCTGACGGCTCTTGTCGCCGACGATCGCTTCGACCCGGTCGATGAATGTGTCCTGCTCGTGTGGGATGTTCACCGAGCCCGGGATATGTCCTTCATCAAATGCAGCTTCGGAAAGCACGTTGATCAAAACGAAATCCTGATCGCCATCAATCATGCTCTTGAGTTGCTTCGCGTTGAGTGTCTTGCTGAGTGTCTTGTTGGGTGTGTTCAAGAGTTCATTCCTTTGTTAGGGGTAGAAAGTGGGTAGAGACTGTTGAGGATTGCACGTGATGGAACCGACGGGTGTGCAAGTGTCCCAAGGGACCCTGCGCACACGGATCAACGATGATGCGGATCCGAATTGGAGGAGCGAGGAGTACGGGAGGTCGCCAGCGGAGTCCTGCGGAGTACTCACCATCTCTTGCCACGTAAATCATTATAACACAATTACTTAGCATTGTCAAGGCGACGCCCGAAATCTGACGGACCTTGCTCGCCAACAGACCCTGCTTCGCCTGCGCCGTTTGATCGCGTGCTGGCTATCCCCGCTTGATACCGGGAGGGGAATCTTCAGTTCGTGCCTCAATCTGCTGAAGGAATCGGGCTCCAGACATCCTGGAGGCGATACCTGCCGGCGTGCCAAAGGGAGGCCGGGTTTTTTGGTATGAGGTAACGCTTCGTTACGATCTCCTCATCTGACCTTGGCGCTTTGCTTTCGTGAAGTGGTTCTGAAATAGCGACTTGCCACTCCTCGAGACGGTGGCATCGCCGTTGCCCTCCTTGCCGTCGAACCCTCGATGGAGCAAGATCATGGGAGCGGCCGCCACACTGACGTTCGAAATCACCCCGCGGATCCTGCGGGCACCTCGTTCGGGCGGGCGACGGCGAGAGCGCCGCTTCCCGATCACCACCGCCTGGATCGATGTCCGAGATGAGTCACAGCGGCTGCTGGGCCGGATCGAGATCACCAAAGAGTTCGGGGGATTAGGCCCCGGGCGGCCCACCGTCCTGCTTCGGCGCACGGATGCGGATGAAACAGTCAATTCTCATCGTTGACGACGACACCAGGATCCTGACCTCCCTGGCGGAGGCGCTCTCCGGGAAAGATCTGGACGTGCGTACCGTGTCGGATGGTCGGGAGGCTCTCGCGACGCTGGGACGCCAACCGGCCGATGTGGTGATCACCGACGTCCGAATGCCGGGTATGGATGGTCTCGAACTCCTGCAGCTCCTGCGGGAGAGGCTGCCGGAGGTCGACGTCGTTTTGATGACCGCCTACGACGATCTGCACACCGTCGCGACCGCGATGCGGGAGGGGGCGACGGACTTTCTGGTCAAACCGCTGGACCTGCATCAGCTCCGGCGGACGCTAGCCCGCATTGAGGAAGATCGGCTTGCGAGATCTCGGCGACGGCCGGACGACCCGGTACCAGAGGGGGATCTCACCTACCGTTTGGTCGGCCACGATCCACGGATCGTCGGGGTGTTCAAGCTGATCGGCCAGGTATCCGGTACGCGAACCAACGTCGTCGTCCGGGGTGAGAGTGGGACGGGGAAGGAACTGATCGCCCGGGCGATCCATGCGATGTCACCCTATGCGGACGAGCCGTTCGTCGCCGTGAACTGCACGGCCCTGCCGAGCACGTTGCTCGAGTCCGAGTTGTTCGGGCACGTTCGCGGTTCCTTCACCGGGGCCGCCGCGGATCGCAAGGGCCGGTTCGCCCTGGCGGGGAAGGGAACCATCTTCCTCGACGAGATCGGAGATACCACCACCGACTTTCAGGCCAAGCTTCTCCGAGTTCTGCAGGAGCACGAGTACTACCCGGTGGGCGCGGAGCGCCCGGAACGCATGGAAGCCCGCGTCGTGGCGGCGACGCACCGAGACCTCGAGGGGATGGTCGGCGAGGGCTCCTTCCGAGAGGACCTCTACTATCGCCTGCGGGTTGTCGAGATCTTCGTTCCCCCACTCCGCGATCGGCTCGAAGATGTTCCCGCGCTGGCTGAGCATCTGGTTCGGAAAGCTGCAGAGGGCGCGAGTCAGCCGGTGCCGAAACTGCACGCGAAGACCATCGCCGCGCTCAAAGACCACCGGTGGCCAGGGAATGTCCGGGAACTGGAGAACTGCCTCACCCGCGCGATGGTACTCGCCACCGGAGGCGTGATCCGTCCTGAACACCTGGCTCTCGAGCGCCGCCCGGGAGAGACCGGTCCTCTCACGACTCTCGCCGAACTGGAACAGGAGCATGTTTCCCGGGTGCTGCGCTCGACTGGGGGGCAGAAGAATCGAGCCGCCAAGATTCTGGGGGTGTCGCGCCCGCGACTCGATCGTCTCATCGAGAAGTACTCGCTGGGTTCGCTCCTGGATGAGGTGACCGGCGCCAACGGGGAAGGGTAGGCCATGCTGCCCAAGTCTCTCCGCATCCGGATCCTGCTGGTCGTCCTCGCGGTGACGGTGATTCCGATGGCGCTCCTGGGACTCTGGCTCACCAACAGCACGGTGCGGGCGAGCCGAGAGTTAGTGGCGTCGCGGGTGACGGAGACCCTGACTCAGACCTCTGCCCAGATCGGTGAGCGGTGGATTCGCACCCGTTCCCGCCTCTTGGACTTTGCCGAGAGCGTGCCGGTGCAGACGCTGCTCAGCCGTGGCGTCAAGGACTCCCTTGCGCTCCGGGCGGCGTTCGAATTTCTCGGTCCCGAGATGATCGGTGTTCGAATCGCTGGAAGGGATGGATCCGAGCGATGGTCGCACCGGCGGTCGGAACTCGAGGCCGGACTCGACGCAGCCCTGCCCACGATGTCCGTGCCGCTCGATGTCTATGCTCGAGGCGAAAGCGACCCCATCGGACGGCTTGATGTGTCGCTTGGCACGGGGGCCATCCTTCCGCCGGAGGGAGTGGCCCCCGCAGCTCCCGGGCTGGTCCTCGCACTGCTGGAGACGGCGACGGGCGTGTCGCTCCGGCCGCTGCCGTTCGATCCGGCCTTGCTGTCGAGCACCACGTTCACGTGGGGGGGCGACGAATGGCTCGCGGAGAGCCGGGTGGTGGTCGAACCACCGGTGACCCTCGCGGCCGCCGCACCCCTGACGGCCTTTATGGCACCGTTCGAGAAGGCCGCGAGGCAGGGAACGTTGTTGCTCTTTGCCGTAGCGGTCACAGGGTTTGCACTGGTCATCCTCCTCACCAGTCGCTTCACGCGCTCGCTCCGGACGCTGTCGGCCGCTGCCCGATCCATCGCGGAGGGCCGGTTCGACCAGCGGGTGGAAACCGAGGGAGATGACGAAGTGGCGAACGTGGCGGTCGCGTTCAACACCATGGCGGAGAGCCTCCAGCGCAGCCTGCGGGAGCTGGCCCGGAAGGAGTCCCTCGCCGCGGTCGGGGAGTTCGCCGCTTCACTGGCCCATGAAGTCCGGAACCCTCTCACGGCCATCCGGGTGGATCTGCAACGGGTCGAGGAGAACCTTGAGCCAGATTCGCCGCTCCGTATGGCGCAACAGCGGGCCCTCCGTGAGATCGCCCGGCTCGATGAGACGGTGGGGAGGACTCTGACCAAGGCCCGCCGTGGTGACAGCGGCGCCAACTTGGTCGATCTGAGGACGGCGATCCGGCTGGCAGCCGAGGCCGCCCAGCCCAGCTTTGACAACGTGGGTGCCCAGCTCCGGCTGACACTCCCCGACCGACCACTCACGGTCCAAGGTGATCTTGCAGCTCTGGAGCAGCTCTTCCTCAACCTGCTCCAGAATGCGGCCCAGGCGTTAGACCGGGATGGAGTAGCCGTGGTGGAACTCACGACCGGGACCGAGGATGTCACCGTCACGGTGCGTGATACCGGACGGGGTATACCCGAAGACCTGCTGGACCGGGTTTTCGAGCCGCTCTTTACCACCCGCGAAGGAGGCACGGGGCTCGGCCTCGCCATCTGCCGCCGCATCGCCGAGGTGCATGGCGCAACGCTCGAGTTGGAAAGCACCGAGAGTGAGGGAACTACGATCCGGGTGCGCTTCGAGCCAGGAGGTAACGAAGCGACGCGGTCGGGTAACAAACCGTTACCGGAGGTGGGGGTCGGCATCCGGTAGGTACCGTTGGAAGTCGTTGTTCCACAGTTGGTTATCTCGTCAAGCCCTCTTGGTGCGATCCCTGAACAGTCACCCCCTGGAAACCTTCGCAGCATCACGCCCACGTGCGTTCAAAGGGAGGAAAACAATGAGGGGCCAAGTCTATGCAGCGGGTCTTGCGGTGGTGGGGATGATCGTCTTGGCGGCGGCAGGGGGATTCGACTCGCCCGCCTGGGGCGTTCCAATGACGACCGTGGCGGCATCAGGACATCCCCTGGTTTCTGGCGCCCCAGCCGACACAGGCCTGGTCTTCCGTCGCATGTGGTCCGGCGAAGAGCCCGACTTCTATGCCTCGACGCCTTCGCGAGATGGCAGGTACGTGACCGAGATCGACTGGGAAAAGGGAGAGTTGGTTCTCCTCGATCTCTTGACCGGCAAGTTCGAGTATGTGAGTCATGTGGGCTCCTGGGACAAGGACTGGTCCTTTCCGGAATCGTCAGTCCTCTCGCCTGACGGCAAGGAGGTCGCGGCGACCTGGTATCAGAAGGGGCCCGAGAAGTACCAGATTCGGATCTTCAAGCGGGATGGGTCCGGCTCACGGGTACTCCTTCCTCCCAGTGACGATCACGCCTACTCCTTCCTGGAAGACTGGTCGGACGACGGGACCAGGATCCTGGCGACGCTGTTCGGAGAAAGGGCGAAATCACCGCAGGCGCGCCTCGCTATCATCGACGTCGCCACCGGGAAGGTGGCGGTCTTGAAGACGGTCAAGCCCAGTCTCGTTCCGCAACTGGCCACCTTCTCGCCCGACGGCCGATTCGTCGCGTACGACTTGCTCACCCTCAACTCGGGTCGGACCAACCGGGACATTTTCGTGATGCGCTCCGATGGGACAGGAGAAACCGCCGTGGTCGGTGGGCCGGCCAACGATCGGCTGATGGGGTGGAGCCCTGATGGTTCGAGCCTCCTCTTCTACAGCGACCGGGATCTGACCCAGGGTATCTGGCAGCTTCCTCTGCGAGACGGCCGCCCCAACGGAGAGCCCAAGCTCCTTCGGGGGGATGTGTTTGGGCTCTTTCCACTGGGGTTCTCTCGTTCGGCCTACTTCTACGGAGTGCACACGGAGGTGGCGCAAGTACACACCGTCGCCGTGGACATCGAACACGCTCGGCAGATCACGCCCATCACCCGGGTGACCGAACCGACCGCGGGAGAGACGAGTGGCGGAATCTGGTCGCCCGACGGATCGCAGTTCGCCTATGTCGAGATGCGTCCAGGGGACATGTTCCCCAGACTCGTGGTGCGATCGGTAACCGGGGATGATGCCAGAGTGTTCACCCTCGAATACGACTCGGGTCCGCCTCCGCTGCCTGCGCACTGGTCGGCCGATGGCCGCTCGATCCTCTTCTGGGGGCAAGGCCTGGACGGGGCCCGCGGGTACTACCGCATCGATCTCCGGACTGGGACCGCTTCCGCGGTGGCGACCGCCACCAGTGGGCCCGCGATGAGGAACCCGCGGGGAGTGGCCTGGAGCGAGGACTGGACCACCTACTATCACCCCCCGCAAGCCAATGAAGGGGAAGCGCCGCAGGTCGTGGCAACCGTGGTCAAGACCGGGCGCACTCGCGTTGTGGCGACGGCGGAGCCCGGCACGAGGTTCGGGCCGATGGATCTTTCCCCCGACGGTCGTCTGCTGGCGGTGGGGATGAGGATACCGTCACCGTCCGATCCGGAGTCGGGATCGGAGGTCTTGAGTGTCGTTTCCACCGAGGGCGGCGCCCTACGATCGATTGTCACCGAGCGCATCGGTGGAATTCGCCGACAGGCAGGGATCCGATGGAGTCCCGATGCGAAGTATCTGCTCTACGTGCGGCAGGCCGACGGCGACACGGAGAACGAACTCGTGCGAGTCCCCATCGATGGCGGAGATCCGGCCGTCATCATGAAGGGAAGCGTGCGGCGAGACCTCAACATCTCGGCGGATGGACGTTGGCTCTCGTTCAAGTCTGGCGGTTGGAAGGGCGAGGTGTGGATGATCGAGGGGCTGCCGGGTACCGAATCCGTGGCCGCCCTCCGGTCCCGCGAGTGACAGACGTGGTGGAGTAGGCTCTCCCGTCCTCCTTTACTTCGCGACCAGCAGGGCCTGAAAGCGGGGGTCGTCCCGGAGGGAGGCGAGGTCAGGGTCCTGCTCCACCCAGTCGCGGTGGCCGAACCCGACCCGGAACGCGCTCTTGAGTTGCTCCAGGGCACGATCGGTTTCCCCCTCGAGGGCAAAGAGACACGCCACGTTGTAACACACGCCCGCGTCTTCCGGGTCGGCCTCCGTGGCGCGTTCGGCCCATTCCAACCCGCGTGCCCGATCGCCCAGACGACTGCAGCAGACGGCGGCTATCGCCATCGTCCGACCATCGTCGGGGTTGAGTTCCAGGTGCCGCTCGATCACCGGAAGCGCCTCGCCATAGGTCGCCAGGGCCTCCTCGTCATGGCCCAGCCCAGTGAGCGTCTGAGCCGCAAAAAACAAGGCCTCGTGGTCCTCACGAACCCGGCTCGCCTCCTCGAAGAGTTGCAGCGCTCGCGGCAAGTCGCCGTGCTGGTAACAGCTCCGAGCGTAGAAGTAGCGAGCCTCGAACTGGGAGGGATCCAGTTCTACGGCGCGCCGGAACTCCTGTTCGGCCTCGGGAAGGCGATCCATGAGGTCCAGCACGAACCCCCGCGCAGCATGTGCCTCGGGAAGATCGGGCTCCAGGTCCAGGGCCTTCTGACTCGCCGCATCCCCCTGTGCGAGGTTCTCCGCCGTGTGCTCGTCCTGGTAGTAGTGCGCCAGGAAGGCGGAGGCGTCGGCTATGCCCGCGTAGGCTTTCGCGTATGCCGGATCCAGTTGGATCGCACGGGCGAACATCTGACGGGCGAAGAGCATGCCCTTGCGCCGTCGTTGATGGAAGAACTGGCGGCCCCGCAGATAGTAGTCGTAGGCCTCGAGATCGGTCGTGGGGACCTTGGTGAGCGCTCGGCGCTCGGCCTCGCCAAGAACCACACGCAGGGCCCGAACGATATTCACCGCGATATCATCGTGGATGGCAAAGATGTCCTTCCGTTGCCGTTCGAAGCGCCCCGACCACAGGTGATATCCATCCGCGACATTGATCAGTTGGGCGGTCACCCGGAGGACGTTGCCTTCCCGCCGTACGCTCCCCTCCAGCACCGCTTTGACATCCAGCAGTTCCCCAATGCTCCGGATATCGAGGCCCTGACTTCCGAGGGCGAACGTCGAGGTGCGTGAAGCGACGTCGAGACCTTCGACCCGGGAGAGCGCGAGCATGATCTCCTCGGCCATCCCCTCGCCAAAGAATTCATCCTCCGGGTCACCACTCAGGTTCGCGAACGGCAGGACGGCAATGGAAGGCCCCGCTTGGGTCTCCGCCTCGGCGGCCAGCAGAGCATCGGCGAACGCACGCACGGTGGCGAAGCGATCGTCGGGATCCTTCGCCAGCGCTCGCTCGAGCGCCACCCGCACGACCCGGGGGACACCGGGCCGGTTGGTGGCCAGCGGAGGTGGATTCTCCATCAGATGGCGATTCAGGACCACTCGGGTCTCGCCCGTACCAAACGGGGGCGCCCCCGCCAGCAGCTCGTACAGGACACACGCCAGCGCGTACTGATCCGCGCGGGCATCGACGGGATCGTCGCCCCGGGCCTGCTCGGGGCTCATGTAGGCCGGCGTTCCGACCAGCCGGCCGGCCCCGGTGGTCGGCTTGGCCGCGGCCGAGGAGACGGCTCGGGCAACCCCGAAGTCCACGAGGACGGGATGATCATGCTCGAGGAGGATGTTCTCCGGCTTGATGTCGCGATGGACCACCCCGTGTTCGTGCGCGTAGGCCAGGCCATCGGCGAGTTCCCGAGCGAACTGCACGGCCTCGCGGATCGGGAGGCGTGGGTTCCGCTCCAACAACTGGCGGAGTGAGCCGCCATCCACGTAGGGCATGACGTAATACAGATGGCCGTGGTGCTCGCCGGAGTCATGCAGGGGGAGGATGTTGGGATGGGTCAGCCCGGCGGCGATCTGGATTTCTTGCAGGAACCGCTCCCCCACGACTGAGGATGCCAGTTCGGGCCGGAGGAGTTTGAGTGCCACGGGGCGATGGTGTTTACGGTCGTGAGCCAGGTAGACGGTCGCCATCCCCCCCTGACCGATCTCCCCCTTGATCAGGTACCCCGCGAACACTGCGCCACTCTCGGTGTCCATCATTGGCACCCTACGGGAGGGAGATGAAGGGTTCATGGCCTTGTCGTTAAGAGGTATTTAGGACCGTTCACCGGAAGGTCACGATTCCGCCACCGCGCGCTCGCTCTTATTCGGCCGTCAGGACGAGTCTGGCCTGGGCTAGCCTCGACTAGTCCGCCAAGGGGGGTTCGTGGCCTCCGGGTCCATCTCCAATGGCGCAGAGCCCGGGTGGACGGCGGCCAGCGTCGATCTCGGTGGGGCGTTCAGGTGACGGACTTCAGCGCCAGCCCGTACTTGGCTGGCCAGGCTGTCGCGGAGCCGCCAAATACCTCAGCGGACGCCCGGAGTTCGTCCCCAAACATCCTTCCCAGAATCCCTCGAAGCTCATCTGGCAGCGGATGCTTGGGCATATCCCCCTTTCGGTTGAACCCAGGGGTGAGATCTCCACTGGGCTTGTCGGGATCGCCGCCCAGGAAGCTCAGCACACGGCGCCTGAACTGCCCGGCATCACTCAGGAGATCATCGAAGATGAAGACACCGAGGTTGGGGGGGGATACGAACCTACGCCATCTCGAAACGATCCGCGTCTGATACGAGCGATGGGCGTAGGGCGGTCTTCGAAGAAGGTGTTCGAGGGTTCGTGCCTCGTGCGTGAGCGATCTGGTCCCTTTGCGGATGTGCATTTGTACGGCGGACCAAAACCGCTCCACAGGGTCTCGGGCGAAGAACACGACCTTGAGGTCGGGAAAAGCCTTAACGATCTGCCGTATTACTCCCGAATGGAGAACTGAGTATGCAGGCGTGATGTCTCCAGAAAGCGCCATGCCCTTGTGTCTGAAAAGGGCACCATACTCAGAAAGGTCTGGTCGAAAGCGTGCCCTCAACACCGGCCAGACCAAGTCATGATGAACCCTGGCATAGCCGGGTAGGGAGCGACTCGCGGCAGCAGATCGCGCCCTCAGGAAGTTCGCGACCCTCCTTCCTCTCCCGAAGCCGGATAACCGCACGAAGGTTTCCAGGAACTCGAG
>QKDC01000152.1 GCA_003246755.1 Gemmatimonadota bacterium
GTTGGGGAACAACCTCAAGTGTCAGTGCCGTAACAGCCCTGAATACACGCGTCGTTTGGTCAGTTGTCAAGCACACTCACGGTCTCAGATGGAACCGGCCGCCCAGCATGACGAGTCGGACCTCACGCAGGGGGCCAATGGAAGCGGTCGGATCGCCCTCTACCGCGATCAGATCAGCGATGTACCCAGGTTCAATCCTGCCGAGGTGGTCGCCCATGTGGAGGATTCCGGCATTGACCGACGTGGCGGCTCGGAGCGCACCCACCGGACTCATGCCGTACTGCACGAGAAGCTCCAGTTCCCGGACGTTGTCGCCGTGAGAGAACACACCGACGTCACTCCCGTTGCAGATGATGACCTGGGCATCGAGCGCCGCCCGCACGCTCTGATGCTTCGCCTGGATTCTGACCGGTCCAGGGCCAGTACCGTCCCAGCCTTGATAGCGACTGATGGCGTCGCCGGCCGCGACGGTCGGACAGAGGGCGACCCCACGCTCTCGCATCAACTCGAGGACCTCAGGGGTGGCCCCGTCCCCGTGCTCAATCGTCTCGACCCCGGCAAGGACGGCCCGCCTCATGCCCTCGGCCGTGGAGGCGTGGGCCACGACCGGCCGGCCTGACGATCGGGCGACACGGACCACCTGCTCCAGCTCCGCAAGCGTAAACGTAGGTCGAGCCTCCCCGTTGGGGCCCCACCGATAGTCCGCATACACCTTCACCCAATCGGCGCCCTTCCCAATCTGATCCCGAACGACCCTCGTGAGGCCCTCTATCCCATCGGCCTCCTCCGCACCCCTTACGGGGAACCCGACTTCCGGGGCGAACCCCGTGGGCCCGTACGAACCGGTGGCGACGATGGCTCGCGTGCTGACGATCAGCCGGGGCCCCTCGATGATGCCCTGCTCGATGGCCTGTTTGAGACCGACATCCGCGTAGCCGGCGCCCTCGGTCCCGAGATCCCTGAGAGTCGTGAAACCGGCCATGAGCGTCTGACGGAGATGTCGGGTTGCCCGAGCCACACGGAGGGCAAGGGGCTCTCGCAGAACCTGATCGTCCCAAGAAGTCTCGTCATAGGGGTGGAGCAGCACGTGACTGTGCGCATCAATCAGCCCGGGAAGCAGGGTCATCCCAGGGAGGTCAACTACCTCGGCGCCTTCCCCCGAAACACTGGGGCCGACCGCGACGATCCGGTTGCCCTCAACTCGCACCGACCAGCCGGCGTGCGCTCGATTGCTTACCCCATCGAACACGGCGCTGGGCCTGAGCAAGATGGCCGTTTGGCCTTCGGCCGACCGAGTCCACGTACCGGACCCAAGGGCCAGGAGAACGATTCCCAATCTTCGAACTTGGCGCGGAGTCATGGTTTACGGGGAGCGGTCATGGTCGCTTCTCCTCGGCGTGGCCCCTGTTTTATTTGGATTTCGGGGCGGAATCCCTCATCTTTACTCTAGTTTCACAGGTTTTTCAGCGCCCCAAGGAGCACAAATGAGAGTCCCCACCCTCGCAGCCCTCGTCACCGGACTGTCCGTCACCGTCATCGCCTGTCAGGGCGGCGGCGGCGAAGCGCGGATCCCGGTTGATTCGACCGAGTACTATCGTACCCAGGTTCAGAATCTCGCCACCATCTCCTCGGAGAAGGATAGCCTCCTCCGCGACCTGACCGAGACCACCAAGCTCATCACTGATGTGAGCATGGAATTGGCAACCATTCAAGGCCCTTCGCCGACCAACGCCCCGGTCGTGGGGAGTGAAGGGATGACCACGGACGAACGAGCCGAGGTCCTGACCAAGGTACGGCAGCTGACGACCCGCGTCCGTCGGTCGGAGGCCCGCCTGGCGGACACGCGACGCCGGCTCGATTCACTCGCGACTACGGCCGACAGCCTGGCAGGTACGCTCGCGGTGTACGCGGCGACCATCACTGACCTCGAAGGCTTGATCGAGAACCAGAAGACCACCATCCAGACCCTGACCGATCAGGTCAGTTCTCTGATGGCGCAAAACGTACGGTTGGCACAGGAGAAGGCCGTTCTGGAGGACACCGTCTCCGCCATCACCGAGCGAGAGAATGAGGTCTATTGGGTGGTCGGGACCAAGAACGATCTCAAGACCAGGGGCATCATCACCGAAACGGGCGGCACGCGATTCCTCCTCTTCACCAGAACCGGTGAGACCCTGCTGCCCTCCAACGTGCTCGACCCGGAGCAGTTCACGCTCGCGGATCTGCGAACCTTGACGGAGATACCTCTTCCCAAGGACAACAAGGATTACCGTATCGTTTCCCAACACGACTTGGCCTACGCCGAGGCTGACCAGATGAAGAAGGACAACAAGTTCAGAGGGAGCGCGCTTCGGATCCTGAACCCGCAGGCGTTTTGGCAGCCTTCCAAGTACCTCATCATCGTCGAGAACTGAGGCTCTATGAAGCTATTGGTCGTCCGGCATGCGATTGCAGAGGAGCGAGAGGTGTTCGCCAAGACCGGCCTGACCGATGACCTCAGACCCTTGACCACACGAGGCCGGGAGCGCATGGAGCTCGGTGCTCGCGGCCTCGTCTCCATCGCGGGTAAGCTCGACATCATTGCCACCAGCCCCTTCACCCGGGCCGCCGAGACGGCCAGCATCCTCGCTGCCGCCTTCGGTGACCTCAACCCGGTCCCTCTCGGTGCCCTCGAGCCGGGTGGTGATTACGAGCAGCTCGCCTCGTGGCTCAAAGCCCTGGGAGCGGATCAGCGGGCGGCGATCGTCGGACACGAACCTCACCTCAGCGGGTTCGTCTCGAGGTTGGTGGGTTCCAGGGGCAGTCTGATCCAGCTCAAGAAGGGCTCTGCATGCCTCCTCACCGTCGCACCCTCCGTGGGCGTCGGGTCGGGAGTCCTTCGCTGGGCGCTCACGCCAGCCCAACTCCGACGCCTCGGCAAGGAAGAAGACTGAAGCCCAGGCGCTAGCGCTCTCCTAGCAACTTGATCCGGCGAGGACCCCGTGCTGGGACCGTAGTCGTGGATGTCCCGATCGCCTCCATTGCCTCATCGACCGAGTCGGTGATTGTCACAATCTCCAGGTCAGCCAGGTCGATGGTCCTGTTGCGAGCAAGCGTATTCCGCATGAAATGCAGAAGGGGACTCCAGTAGTCGGTGCCCATGAGCACGATCGGGAATCCCGAAATTTTGCTGGTCTGTACCAGAGTCACCGCTTCGAATAACTCATCCAGCGTGCCGAAGCCCCCTGGCATCACCACGAAGGCCCTACTGTACTTCACCAACATGACTTTGCGGATGAAGAAGTACCGGAACGTCACGAACCGATCGAGATACGGATTGGGCACCTGTTCGGCAGGCAACTGAATGTTACAGCCGAGAGAGGGTCCTCCCACTTCACGCGCCCCGCGATTGGCGGCTTCCATGATCCCAGGTCCACCGCCCGTCATCACGGTGAGACCGGACCTGCCGATTGCCTGGCCCAACGACCGCGCGAGTTTGTAATAGGGATGCTCTACCGAGAAGCGGGCGGATCCGAAGACCGTCACACAGGGTCCGATGAAGTGAAGTGCCCTGAACCCACGGACAAACTCGCTAGAGATGCGGAGCACACGGGCAAACTCCGCCAGTCGCGATCGCGGGCCCTCGAGGAACAACGGCACGTCGGGATGACCCGGTCCATGGTGCCACTGGGCGGGTTGCTCGATCGGTTCGGGGGGCTTTTCTGTTTCGCTCGCCATTACCGGGCTCCGCTACGAATGACGCTGGAAGGTAGCGACTCCCTCTCGCCCGACGCGCTCCCGTGGTAGCTTCCCTGGGCCTCGACGAGGAGTTCTTCCCGGTGCGTGCCTTTCTCCCCATGTTGGCCCTGAGCTTGGTCACGACCCCCCCACCGACCGGTACGCTGTTCTGGTCCGCGGCCGGGCACCACGCCGTCGCGAGTCTCGCGTGGGCCCGGCTCGCACCGGCCACGCGCGAGCGAGTGCTCGAACTGCTCGACGGCGAGGATTTCGTGCATGCCTCCACCTGGGCGGATAGTGTCCGTCCGTCGCGCAGGGCGACCGCTCCGTGGCACTACGTCAACATCGCGATCTGGGAAAACCGGTACGACGCGCGCCGGCATTGTCCAGAGGGTAATTGTGTCATCGGCGCCATCGAGAAGTTCGAGCGAGTTCTCTCCGACCCCCGTGAGTCGAGGCCCGATCGAGAGGAGGCACTGCGATTCCTGATCCACTTCGTCGGTGATATTCACCAACCCCTCCACGCTGGCGACCGATCTGACCGCGGCGGCAACGACACCGAAGTGTTCCTCGACGGTCGCAAAACCAATCTGCACCGCGTCTGGGACTTCGACGTGGTCGAGGTGCTCGCGACGTCTGAAGAGGGTCTGGTCGCCCGCCTCCGCCAACGAATGGACCAACTCCCCGAGTCGGTCGTCCGTGAGTGGGAGTCTGCGACCCCTTCCCAATGGGCCATGGAGGGGCAGCAGCTCGCGCGGACCAATGCCTATCGCCTTCCGGACGATAGCCGGATCGGCAGAGCGTATCTGGAGGGACAGGCGGATGCGATCGAGATCGCACTGCTCAAGGGTGGAGTGCGGCTCGCAGCCCTGCTCAACCGATCCCTCAGTCCTTGAGCTGGGCCTGGAGAGACTCCAAAACCGCCACCAGATCAGGGTCGTCCCTCAGAACCGGCGCCATCGGGTCGGCCTTCGAGTCGGCCATCCGTGAGGGGGCTGTTCGTATCGTGTAAGACCGCAGATCGAGATCGTGGTCTATCTCCTCCCAGCGCAGCGGCATCGATACCGGCGCTTCCGGAAGCGGCCGGACACTGAATGGCGCAACGATGAGACGGCCGTGCCCGTTCTGCACGAAGTCGAGGTACACCTTCCCTTCTCTTCTCTCGATCGATCGGGTGACCGTGGCGATGTCGCGGCGACGGTCCACCACCACCCGTGAAAGCAACTCCCCAAAGGAGCGGCATTGCGCGTAGGTGAATCGGCGAGCCAGCGGCAGCAGGACATGGAGTCCGGTCGAGCCCGTAGTCTTGACGTAACTGGGTAGACCGATCTCCTCACAGAGTTCATGGACGGCCAACGCTACCTCCACCACACGTGAAAACGGTGCCTCTTTGGGATCAAGGTCGAGCACGCACCAATCCGGATTCTCGAGCGACCCGACCCGACTCGCCCAGATGTGGAGGGGAATCGTGCCCATGTTGGCGAGATAGAGCAGGGATGGGACATCCTCACAGATGAAGTAGTCGATTTCTCGCTTCGCGTGTTCGCTCCACATCGTCTCGGTACGAAGCCACTCGGGAATGAACTTTGGGGCGTCTTTCTGAAAGAAGGACTTGCCGGTGATCCCGTCGGGGTAACGGGTGAGAACGACGGGCCGGTCGGCGAGCCACGGCAGGAGCCAGGGCGAAATGGCCCGGTAATACTCGACCAAGTCCCCCTTGGTATATCCCTCCTCGGGCCAAAAGAGCTTGTCGAGATTCGAGAACCGCACTTCCTTGACCACCGGAGTGGGCTCTTCCATTTCGACCGTGAGATCGAGAGGACGGCGATCGGATCGAACACACTCCGATGCGGCCTTGTCGTCCCGGAGCCGGAGGAAGACGGGGTGCCGGAGCATGGAGTCCGCGGTCCATTCCTTGTAACGCAGTTCGCACACATGCTCCGGTTCGACCCAGGTGGTGGTCTGGTCCGCAGTCACATCCCCGACACACGGCGTTGTCTCCCGGCGCAGCGGTTCCAACATCGCCCGGTACTCCTCGAGTTGGCTCCCGTCGAATCCACTGCCCACACGACCGGCATACGTGAGAGCCCCATCGACATAGTCCGCGACTTGGAGTGCACCAAACCCCGAACGTGAGCCCTTCGGTTCGGTGAACCCCACAATCACGAAGTCATCAGTGCGATCCGCGCGAATCTTGACCCAATCTGCTGACCGGCCACTACGGTACCGGCTATCCCTACGCTTGGCGACGATCCCCTCGAGACCCATGGTCCTGACCTGTTCGAAGAGACGCTCCCCCTCCCTCTCGAAATGGTCGAGATACGGAATTGGTCCCACGGGAGGAAGGAAGGCACGCAGGACTTCCTTCCGCTCGATCAGGGGAAGGGAGCGCAGATCCCAGTCCTCGAAGGCGAGGAGATCGAAGGCGTAGTAGATGACCGGGTTCTCGATCGCCGCCCGCCGGATCTCCAAGGGGCGGAGGAACCGCGCCCTTTGCTGCAACCGTTGAAAACTCGGACGACCATTCTCGTCGGTGGCAATCACCTCTCCGTCCAGCACGAATCTGCGAAATGGTAGTCCCGCCAGTGCCTCGGCGATCTCGGGAAAACTCGGCGATGCTTCCCGTCCGTTCCGCGTCGTGAGCCGAACGTCGTCGTTCTCCCGGGAGGCCAATATCCGGTAACCATCGAGCTTGAGTTCGAAGAGCCACCCGTCTTCGGTGAACGGGTTCTCTGCCGTCTCCGCCAGCATCACCTCGAGGGTGGAAGGCTCGACGATCTGCCGCGGGACCTCCTTGGCCATGAGCATTTCACGCAGGGGGGCCCCTGGATCAAACCCGGACTTGAGTTGCTCGACGGTGAGCCCAGACCGCACAGACGTCTCTGGAACCTGGCGACCACCAGGAGTGAGCCAGGCATCCCGCTCCTTGATCAGCAACCAGTCCTTCTCGGACTTCTTGATTTTGACGAGGGTCCACCGTCCGCGGAGTTTATAGCCGTTGAGTTCGAACAGGAGCTTCCCCTTGGCGAATCCCTCTTCGGGATCTTCGATGGGGACCCAGGTCCCTCGATCCCAGAGGATGACCGCGCCCGCCCCGTAGTTCCCCTCGGGGATCAGACCCTCAAACGACCCGTACTCGATGGGATGATCCTCCACGTGCACCGCCAGACGCTTGTCCGCCTGGTCGAACGATGCCCCTTTGGGTACAGCCCAGGACTTGAGTACCCCATTCATCTCCAAGCGCAGGTCCCAGTGGAGATGACTCGCGGCATGTTTGTGCATGACGAAGAGTCTGCCGGAAGTTCGGCCGAGGGTTCCTGCGGGTTCAGGTGTTCGCTCCAGGGTCCGCTTCGCGCGGTAGGACTCCAGAGGATCGGATGGGTCGCTGGTTGCGGTCATGGGGGCTCGGTTCGTATAGTAGTCATCACATGTCTGCGCACGCCATCGGCTCAGCGACCATCTCATTCGGACTGGTCTCCGTCCCCGTCAAGCTCTACTCCTCCAGTGAGTCGGCGTCTTCCATCTCATTCAACCTGCTGCACGCCAAGTGTGGCTCCAGACTCAAACAGCAGTACATCTGTCCCAGGGATGGAGAACAGGTTCCCCGGTCCGACATGGCCAAGGGTTACGAGTTTTCCAAAGGACAGTACGTACAATTCACGGCCGAGGAGCTCAAGACCCTCGAGGAGAAAGCCACCAACTCCATCGATATCTCAGAGTTCGTCCCCCTCGCAGCCGTCGATCGCATCTTCCTCGAACGCGCCTACTACCTCGGCCCCGACAAAGGGGGAGAACGGGCCTACCGACTTCTCGCCGAAGCCCTGCGATCAACGAGTCGCGCCGCGGTTGGCCAGTACGCCTCACGGGGGCAGCAGCACCTCGCTCTGGTCCGGCCAATGGGTTCGCTGCTGATCATGGAACAACTCCACTACGCCGATGAGCTCAAAGACGCGGCGGAGGTGCCACTCGGCGAAGGGGAAGTGAAGCCCGCCGAACTCGATCTCGCCCGTCAACTGATCGAACAGTCGGCGACCGACGAGTTCAAGCCTGAGCAGTATCGAGATCAGGTCCGAGTCCGAGTCCTCGAGGCGATTCAGCGAAAGGTCGAGGGACAGGAGATCATCGAAGAACCCGCCGAAGCCCCCCAGACCAAGATCCTCGACCTGATGGAGGCGCTGAAGGCGAGCCTCGCTGTCGAAACCGGGGGGGGAAGCCGGGGGGAGAACAAGGACCAGGACCAAAAGTCCGACGAGACACCGCAGCGCAAGCGAGCTTAGATGGAAGCCGTGGGATACACCTCGCGCGAAGCCGCGGGGCTCTTCGGACTCAAACCTGCACGCGTGCGGGCGATGGCCCGTTCCGGCCTGCTCTCCCCGACACGCGGGGAACGGCACGAGTATCGATTCACGTTCCAGGATCTCGTGCTGCTCCGATCCCTCAAGTCTCTCCTCGACTCACGGCTGCCTCGTCGACGGGTCCACAACGCCCTGAGACAACTCGTCCATCAAATGCCCGCCGACAGAAAGCTGAGCGAGGTCCGTCTCGCCGCCGACGCCGGACGAATCCTGGCTCAGGATGGGGATCTCCTCTGGAACCCGGAATCCGGCCAGGTGCTTTTCGACTTCAACACCACAATGCCGTCTGCGATCGAGCCGCTCGCGCCGCCTCCGCACACGACACGGGACGCACAGGCCGAAGACTGGTATCAGCATGGCCTCGACCTCGAACCCTTCGATCCAGATGGGGCTCGGGCCGCCTACCACCAGGCGTTGGCCATCGTACCCCGCCATGCGGGATCCCACGTGAATCTGGGACGACTCCTTCAGGCGATCGGTGCCCCCGCAGAGGCCATCAAACACTATCGGGCGGCTCTCGAGACTGAGCCGGGGCACGTGATGGCGGCGTTCAACCTTGGTACCGCACTCGAAGAGGTGGGAGAAGACGACGAAGCGATCGCGGCGTACAGGGGTGCCCTGCGTATCGACCCTATGCTGGCCGATGTCCACTACAATCTCTCTCAGCTCTACCAACGAAACGGGCACAAACTCCCCGCACTCCTCCACCTCAAGAAGTATCGGGAACTGGTCGGCAGCGGCTGACCCTGGCCGGACTATTGTCAGGGTGGGGCGAGACCCAGTCGCTCCCGAATCGTCTTCTTCGTCCCTGTCGGTGGAGCTTCTTTTACCACGAGCTCGGCAAGAACGAGATTCCCCCTGAGCACCACCAGGTAACCGTTGGGGGGGGCACTCCTACTCGGCTTGGGCAGCTTGGATGAGGCGATGAACTCCCCGACCTCATTGGCGATTTCGGTTCCCGGTGGAACGGTGACTTTCAGTGTCCCGAGGGTCACCGTCAGATCAATCACGATGGTCTCCGAAGTGAAGATGGCGTCCCGGAAATCCAGGTGGATATCGCCAAGGATCACGAGCAGTTCGAGGTGCTCTGGAACGGTCCAGGGTCCACTCCGGGTCGTCGACCCCAGGATGGCCGGTATCCGTAACGAGGGAGCGATGGGCGTGGGGAGCTCTGCGTCGCGGGATGCGGTGACGGCGGGGAACCGATCGGAGTCAGGGGCGGTGAGGTCGCGCGAGGAGGCGGGAGGCGGATTGAGATCGTCCACCGAGAGATCAGCCACGATGGCGCGAATGGTTGCCACCGTCTCCGCTTGCCGAACCATCTCATATCGGTCCTCGAATACCGCGACCGGGATGAGACCATCGACCTGTGCCTGGCACAGTTGAGCGACTGCCTCTCGGCGCTCCTGTTCGAGGGGATTCACCGGGCGGCTACCACGCGGAGTGCGCCCGGGTCCACCGACAGCTCGACTGGGGTCGTCCCGGCGGGTTCACCATCTGCGACCACCGGCGCCGGCTCCTCCGTCTCGATCCGAACGGTGGGGGACCTCATCATCTCGACTTCCCTGTGTCTCACATGCTCCCCGCGGTAAGCCGCCGGGAAAACCCGCAGGAGCCTGAGACGCGGTGCGTCCTCAACCAGGCAGATGTCGAGGAGAGCATCATCGAATCGGGAGTCAGGGGCAATCCGAATTCCTCCTCCGTAGATCCCCGTGTTGCTGACGGCGACTAGAAAACACTCGCGCTCGAACGTCCCGAATGCACCGGAGATCGTGATCCGAGGGCTGCGATAGCGGAAAAGGTGACTGAGCACCCCCACAGTGTATGACCACCCTCCCCCATAGCGCCATATCCCCCGTCGCACCCGATCGGCAACGAAGGCATCGAAGCCCACTCCGACCACCGTGCAGAAGTACCGATCCCCAATCCGACCGAGATCCATGGATCGAACAACGCCCTGACGAAAAGTTTCGATGGCGGGTACCAGACGGCGTGGAATCCCCAGGGCTTTCGCAAGGTCATTCCCGCGCCCGGAGGGAAGGACCCCAAGTGCAACCTCCCGTCCCGCCAACCCGGAGGCGACCTCGCTCACGGTCCCATCGCCGCCGCACACCAGCACCCGGTCGCACTTCAGGGAGGGGTCGCCTGCAAGCTGCCGGGCATGTCCGGCACCCTCGGTGATTACGAGGTCCGTATCCCAGCCATGACCCTCCAACACCCGACACGCCTCGCGAGCCAACCGCGGAGCGCGGCCACGCCCCGCCCCCGGATTTGCGATGACGCAGACCTGCACCTACAACCCTGGGGGGATGGGTTCTCGGGTGACCAGATCCCAGTACGACCGGTAGCCACCGGTTGCACCGCGCACAAAGGCATCGAGGGTCTGAAGAACCTGGGTATTCAAGTATCCTGGCACTGCGTGCGGGTGAATCCGCCCGCGTTGAAACCAGCTGCGAATCAGAACCGATCGGTCATCGCGCGGCATCTGCCGCAGTGTCTCGGCGTATCGTCCGAAGGTTGCGTCACCGAAGAGGTAGAACTCGACATTGGAGACGTACATTGCGGATAGACGCAGGCCTCTCGCACGAATGTCGTTTCCGATAGCCCTCAGCGCGTGCGGCCCCGCCAGGTTGCCGACGACTGGAATGATCTTGTCTTCAAGTTGCATCTGACGCACGTACCCATAGCCGGAGTCATGCACGAGAAAACCCGCTGGATGCCCCGACCGATCACGCTCCAGGGCAAGTTGGCGATAGGTCGGATAGAAGGAGCGCGGCGCGCGGCCGGTACTTGTGAAACGGAGGTCCAAGCCCGATTCGATGAAGGTCCGATGGAAGCCGAGAATCCGTTCCATATCTCGTGTGGAGAGCGCCACTCCAAATGTCCCAATGCGCTCCCGCACCCGCTCCATGGCGCGCGAGCGAGAGGGCTCGGAAAAGGACACCGTGTCGATCCACGCAACGATCTCGCTCACGGTGGCTCCGGGCGAAACCACATCTCCAGGAGGCTGAGGCCGCCCGAAGAGCAGCGCGAGGTACTCCGCGCGCGTGGGGGCCTCACAGAATACCGCCTTGAACATCAGGTGCAGCAGCATGTTATCACGACGGATGTCGATGATGTAGGCGACCTCGGGTTCGATCTGGGCTATGTAGGAGAAATTCTGTTCCGGCCCGACACCCACATACGCGCCACCCCGAACACCCTCCCTATCAAGTGATTCCATCACCTGGAGGTAGGCGGCTTCGTTCGAGATGAGGTTGTCGGTATCGAAATAGCCGCCTGCTTCGGACAACCGCTCGATGAGGGTGGCAAACGGCGAGTGGGAGACCTGCGCCCCACTCGGGGCTGGCGCACAGGCGACGAGCATCGAGGCGACTGCGACCACACCCCGTATTTTCATGTCATTGATCATCCCTCGAATGTAGCCCGGAAGGGTCATCTCGAGACCCTGTTCTCTACCGACATCCCCATTTCCTGCAGAAAGAGACTCCCCCCTGTGGGTCTTCCATCACGAACATCTGCCCGCGTCAGTACAAGGCGATCCTCGGCTCGAGTCATGCCGACATACAGCACCCGCCGAGCTTCAGCCATGGCATCGGTCATCCTATCGGTGATCTCACGCAATCCCGGAAGCTCCGCATCCTCCACGCCGAGGATGTATACTCGCGAAAACTCCAATCCCTTCGTCGCGTGTAGGGTAAGAAGATTGACCCTACCAGTTTCCGCCTCCACGCCGTCGGAACGCGAGAGGGCCGCCTTGTCGAGCAACTCTCTCATGGCATCTTCGAGACCCGACGCCTCGAGAGATTCCACCAGGGAGTGGAGACGTGCCACCGAAACTGGATAACGCTGCGCCACCGTCTTCACCTTTCGCAGCCTTCGGCGCAGCCCCTCACCCCCCAATCGCGCGACGACCTGCTCGACCTGCGTGACGTCCTCTCCCCCCCACCGGGTCGCCTCCACTTCACGGCCGTACTGCTCCAGCGCGTCGCCGAAACGGCCCAACGTGGCATGACGAGAGAGATCGAACAGGATCTTGGCATCCGCGGTGTCACAGGGAGTCGATTCGATGGCCAGGGCGAGCCCCAACCAGTCGAGCCCATGGGCAAAGGAGGTAAGACGTTGGCGAGCCTGCCGCTCCCGCTCGAGGCCGGTGAGAATGGCTGCCAGAGCAACCGCGTCGTCGAGGGCGTGATGTTGCTCCGGAATGGTGATCCCGAACCGGTCAGCCAGATCTCCGAGTCTGGCACTCGTTTGCACGACCGAACGCGCCAGTGGAAGCGTATCGAACACAGGGATATCGCCGGCGTCCTCACCGATCGCGGCAACGGCGCGCTTCAAGACCGGCAGGTCGAACGCGAGAGCATTGTGAGCAACCAAAATATCGGCGCCGAGGAAGCGCCTGAAGCTGGGCCACACTTCCCCAAACGAAGGCGCAGTCGCGACATCGGCGTCTGTGTAGCCATGAATCTCCGTCGCCTCTTGGGGAATGGGCTGGTGAGGTTTGACCAATGTGCGATACGTCTCCGTGACGAGCCCGTCACGCACCCGGGCGGCACCGATCTCGACGATTTCACACTGATCCGCTCGCCGACCTGTCGTCTCCAAGTCGAAGGTGACACAATCGCGAAGCCCGGTATCTCCACCGTGAGCCATGCGAAGTTGGAGGCTCTTGAACAAGAGGATAGAGAGTCCGGGATCGCTCGGCAGCACAAGATCGGCCGGTCCCACCTTGACCAAGGGCCGGGCGGAGTCTCCGCACGGATGGACCAGATCCGCGAGTCCCGCTGAGGCGAGCATGCCCCGGAGAGCGATGTCGAGCCCACCCCGGCGTGGCAGGTGCACCTTCCCATTCCCTGCCCGCACCCGATCGAGATCGGCCAGCAGGTCCCGCGCACCCGGATAGTCGAGGGGATCGGTCAAGTCGTGAGCTCTGCGCTCGAGCCAGCTCGGTGCGACAGATGGTCGCTGGACCAGCAAGGCGCTCACGAAATCGGGGAGGGCGTCATGAGCCCGCGCCAGCGCGGGGAGATTATCGACATGATAAACCAGCCGTATCACCTTCTTGCGTTCCTGTGCGGTACCGCGCTTCTGTCGGTGGTACACCCGGAGCGCGTCAAGGAGACTTCGCTCTCCACCGAATTCGGATTGTGCATGGTTGAACACGTGAGGCGGAAGCACGTGACGGGCCAGTGCCTCCACGGGGACCGGATCACCGGGGTCGAGCGCAATCCGGAGCGCCAGGAGAACCTCGGCGATCAGAGGATCGTCGCTGAGCGCTCTGCCCCGGGCCGTGCGGACTGGAACTCCTGCGTCCAACAGCGAGCGTTCCAGCAGGGCGCCTATTGAATGCTTCCGATACAGCAGCCCGTATCGGCCCCATGGGGTTCCGGATGCCTTGTGATCTTCGACCAAGTCGTGAACGACCCACCTGGCCTCGTCCACATCAGTCTCGAACCCGAGAGCCCGCACGGGATACTCCGATCGACGGGTGGCCCTGAGCTGCTTCTCGAAGAGTGAGGGATTGGCAACCAGGATCCGACGGGCCGCCTCGAAAATCTGGGTCGAGCACCGACGGTTGTGCTCGAGCACGATGGGATCCACGCCGAAGTCCTCCCGAAACCGGCCCAGGACGTCCGGATCTGCCCCTGTCCATCCGAAGATGGATTGCTCGTCATCCCCGACGACAAACACCTGGCCGTGGGCCTCGACCAAGTGCTTGAGGATTTCATATTGCGTGGCACCCAGGTCCTGAAACTCGTCCACCAAGAGGACATCCCAGCGACCAGCCACGCTGTCTTTGAGGCCTGGTGCCCTTCCAAGTAGATCGGAAGTGAGGAGGATGATGTCATCGAAATCCACGAGGTTCCGGGTTCGGAGTCGCCGTCGGTATTCCTCGTAAATCCGATCATCATCCGACGTGAGAGGGAGGTGCCGCAGGCGGAACCGCCCAAAGTGACTCAGCAGAGCCCGTCGATAGGACTCATGCACACCCATCGTTGCGAGCAGGGTCAGCTGGTAGGCTTCATCCGCGACGCCGAACCCAGGCTGGAGCCCCGCCTCCGCTGGATGCTCCCGGAGGATGGAGAGGCAGAGGGCATGGAAGGTGCCCCGTTGGACGTGGCGGGCTTCCAATCGACCCTCTGATTCGAGCCGGACACCGATCTCCTCGGCGGCCTTGTTGGTGAAGGTGACGGCACAGATGCGCTCTGGTGGCAGGTTGCGACTGGTCAGCAGATGACGGATGCGACCGATCAGGCAAAAGGTCTTGCCCGCGCCGGGCCCGGCGACAACCAAGGTCGCCCCGGGCGGCGCCTCGATGGCCCTCCGTTGATCGGGCGTGGGGACAGAGGTCGACACGCCGCAAGGTAGGTCGCCAGACGTGGACGCGGCAGTCCGAGTTCAGTCTTGCGCCGCAGTGGCCGTGCAGGGACGTTTCGGGAACCCTCGGAGCTTCGGAGCGAGCATGCAGGTGCACGTGGGAATGAGTGGATTCGCCTACAAGGAGTGGAAAGGGAGCTTCTACCCGGAAGACATTTCGGCTGACGCAATGCTCGAGTTCTACGCCACCCGTTTCGCGACAGTCGAGATGAACAACACGTTCTATCGCATGCCGTCCGAAAAGACCCTGCTCCAGTGGGCCAGTTCCGTGCCCGATGGTTTCACCTTCGCTCTCAAGGCGTCAAGGCGCATCACGCACCACGCACGACTCGAGAACGTCGGGGACATGCTCGACTACGTCGTAAGAAATGCGGCCATCCTCGGTCCCAAGCTCGGCCCCCTGCTCTTCCAACTCCCACCCACGATGAAGAAGGACCTGGACAGACTTCGAGCCTTTCTCACTCTGCTTCCCCCCTCATGGAAGGTTGCACTCGAGTGGCGCCATCCGAGCTGGGAGAACGAGGAAGTGTATGATCTGTTGAAGGAGCATGGGGTGGCGGCGGTGACATCGGAATTCGCCGAGCCGGTGTCAGCGCTCAGATCCTCGACGGGATGGGGATACCTTCGGCTACATCGAGCGGGATACACCCTCGAAGACCTTCAGGCGTGGGTGGATCGAATCGGTCAGCAAGAATGGCAGGAGTGCTTCGTCTATTTCAAGCACGAAGAGGACATAGCCGGCCCCGAGCGGGCCAAAGTCCTCTCGGGACTCCTGACGTGATCGAGTCACTCCAGCGAGACACCGATGTCCGGCCTTGGCGGACACCAGGTCCTCTGGTTCCCCGCCGGGGGAATGCCGTCACGCGATGGGTCGCCCGTACTCTCCTGCGCGTCTGGGGCTGGAAGGTGACGGGTACCCTCCCGAACCTCTCCAAGTTCGTGATCACCGCCGCACCCCATACCTCCGGGTGGGACTTCCCCATTGGTGTTCTGGCCAAAGCATCGGTGGGGCTGCGCATTTCATTTCTCGGAAAAGACTCGCTGTTCAAACCACCGCTGGGTTGGATCATGCGATGGCAAGGGGGAAAGCCGGTTGACCGGAGCAGTCCTCATGGAATGGTGGCCGAGACGGTCCGGATCATCGGTGAGTCGGAGCACTTCATCCTCGCACTTGCCCCGGAGGGGACCCGAAGGCGAGTCGAAGACTGGAAGACGGGGTTTTACCATGTCGCCCTGGGTGCCGGGATCCCGGTAGTGTTGGGCTCCATCGACTTTGCCACGCGGGTGGTCGACTTCGGACCGACCATCTGGCCTTCGGGAGATATCGAAAAGGACATGGATCTGATCCAGACATACTACAGGGGGTTCGTGGGAAAAAACCCCACGTTGTTCGCCATCAAGGGGGATTGAATTATCTTCCGCCCCCTCGTCCCGACGATGCCGGGACATGTACCGTCTGCTGCCAAGGAAATACGATGAAGGCCAGTGACATCCGACGTGGGAACGTGATCCTGCACGAGGGTA
>QKDC01000059.1 GCA_003246755.1 Gemmatimonadota bacterium
GGTCATCGATGCAAGTGATCACACGACGCGGCTGATCCCCCTTCCGGGAGAGCGGCCCCTGTTGTACAGCAGCGGAGATCTGGAGGTTTCAGTCGATGGTGGGAGGGTTTATGTCTCGGGCCATCAGTTCGTCACCATCGATACCCGAGGAGACACCGTCGTGCGGTCGCTTGACCTCAAGAGACCTATTACTGGCATTGCCGTGTCACGCGATGAACGCCGTGCCTACGTGACCCACATAGGGCTGATCTCGGTGATCGACCTGGAGCGACAGGAAGTGATCGATACGATCACCACCGGCGTTCGGGAGGCGACCGGGCACATCATTGGCATTGCCATCAGTCCGAACGGCGAGACGGTGTACGCGAACACATGCTGCAGTCAGCTGCTCATCATCTCGGCGGAGACCGGGGCGGTCGTGGATTCCGTCCGTGTGTTCCAGGGCCCGGGAGAGGTTGCCTTCACGCCAGACGGGGCGTACGCCTGGGTGGTGAATTCCTTCGAGCGCAGATTCACCGTGATCAACACCTCCACCCTGAAGCGCGCCTACACCACCTCGATCCCGGGGTGGTGGCCGGTTGGCATTACCATGCAGGAGGCCTCGAGCCCCTAACTCGTTCGCCACACCCCAGAGAAAGCGTCCCCCGGAAAGCAGCTCTCGAAACAGAGTTGCCGTGCACAGAGTCCCTCACGGAGAGGCAGGCTCTACCGTCCCCAGGCTGGGTGACGCATTCCTCGACCATTCCCCGACCCAGTCAGGCGGACCAGGTTGCTCCCGTCGGGCCTGATCAGCCAAATGCTCTCCGGTTCTCCGGGCAGATCCCAGCGGCCGAACGCGATCCACTGCCCGTCAGGGGACCATGCCGGATGCGCGACCACACCGGGGCCGTCAAACACGACCGTGCGCTGGCCTCCGTTCAGGGCGGACATCAGCACGAGCCTCCGCCCGGACGCCACTGCCAGGCGGCCCGCCCAATTCGGAGACCAGGCCGGGTCGTACCCCTCGGACCAGGTGAGCGACGTCCCGTTGTCGAGCCGAAGCACATTCAGTTCCCAGGTGTCGTAGTAGTCGGCGAAGGAATTGAAGGCGAGTTGTGCTCCGTCGGGGGAGTACCGTGCCCCTCCAATCGGAGAATAGAAGCCCGGCACGGGGAACAGCGCGAGGTTGGTTCCGTCCGACCGGACGGTGCTCAACTTTCCATCCATGTCACTAAAGAGAAGCTGTGTCCCATCCGGGGTCCATTCAGGTGCAAAGCCGGGGTCGGGTGAGACGGGGGCGACGATCAATCCTTCCTTCCCGTCTGGGGACAGAATACAGATCCGCCACTGCAGGTAATCACCACAGATGAATGCCAATCGGCTTCCATCCCTCGACCAAGCGGGACTCCGATCATGGGTATCGGAGGAGCGACCGGATTCGCCGACTCGGCTCGGGGCACTGCCATCAAGGCCGTAAATCCAAATGGCTGATTTGTACGTGGCAGGGTCGAATGATTCTACCGCCAGCCGTCCGGGGAGCGGGCTGACCGACAGAGAGACCTGACCGGTCATTCCGCCAGAGCGGGCCGAGATCGTCACCATACCCTGTCCAGCCTTGGCCGCGACGACCCCGTCTTGAGAGACCCCGGCAATGTCGGGGGCGCTGGACGACCACTCAACGTTCACACCGGGCAAGGGTCTGCCGGCGCCATCATAGGCGGTCACCTGGAGTTGGGTTTCAAAGCCAGGAGGAAGCAGGGCCGCCTCGCTGATCACTTCGAGATGTCCTGGATTCGGAGCGGGTCCGGTCGCATCGTTGCAGTCGATCACGAGAAAGGGGAATAGGCAATAGAGGATCGTGCGTCGCATGGGTAAGCTCAGGTGAAAGGTGGTCGTCTCCGGGAGGCTCATTGTGTCACGCCCTCGGGCTCAGGGTGCGCAAATGCCCCATATGGGCCCCCGATTCCCGCTGTAGGTGGTGGGCCACTGTCCAGCCACGATCGGCATGGGGAACGACTTCACGCCCCAGCTACCATCGCCATGGCGGTACTGGAGGGTCGCCTGGAAGACGGAATCGGCTGGGACTCGCTCCCCCGTTCCAGGATCCACGCTGATCTGGTAGTCCCCATAGAGTTCGACATTGAGATCGAGACTCTGATTGGGTCCCACCCGAAACGATCCGCAGAAGGGCGGCGCGGTGCCGGGTCTCCCGGGAACCCGGATGGTCAAGCGCGTGATATCGGCACCGCTCTCACCGGCTCGAACCCGAATGATCGGTGCGTAGCTCCAGGCGGGGAGTTCGAGTATCTGAGCCTCCAGCACCTCGATCTCACCCGCACCGTATGGAAGGGGCTCGAGTACCGTCACTTCCAAGGAGGCCTTCAGTCCTTGGTAGTTCGATGTGACGATTGCTTTCCCCGGACCCTTCGCCATCACGATTCCGTATGCCCCTCCGGCAGCCGGGTCCTCAACGGAGGCGACTGTGGGGTCGCTCGAAGACCACGACGCTGCGAACTGCCCCAGGGTCCACCCGGCGTTCGTCCACAGGATCGTTTGCACTTGGAGCTGCGCCCCGATCACCATGGTGGTCCAGTTCGGCAGGGATTGGATGCGGAGGTCATCCCCGGCGACCATGACGTCGACAACCGCGGTCACGCCTTGCCATAGCGCGCTGATTTTCGCCGAGCCGCGCGCGACACCGGTCACGACTCCGTGCTGGTCAACCTGCGCTATGGTCGGCGCATTCGAGGACCAGGTTATTCCCGGGGAGGTTACCGGCGTCCCATTGGGGCCATAGGCCGTCACCTGGAGCGTGGTGTCCGCACCCGGCCCAACCACCAGGGTGGATGGATTGACGACCAGCCACGGAGCTGTCATATCGATCCCCGCGAGGGAATCCCCACCGGCACCACAGCCGATCAAGGCTACGAGAATGCACGTCACCAGGTATCGCATTGCGACCTCCACTAAGCTGTATCACGACTAGTGGGCCGAGGGATTGCCCGTACGCGCCGCCCGTTGGCTCATGGTCCGCATGGGGAGGACCAGTCCGCCTCCATTACCCCTGTCTCTCTCGTTGGGAGAACGCCGCCGATAGGCAGCGCAAACGCGTAGGTCACCATGGCGCCATCGCCGCGGCGATAGAGGAGGGTGGCCTCAATGTTGGAATCCGGGGGCAACCGCGAGGGCTTGTCGAAGCCTATGATAGCCCCATCGTAGTAATCATCTGCCGACACGTGGTTGAGATCGACGGTCTGGAATGGCAGAAAGCGATTCGGGCCACACCATTCTCGGGCCCCAGACCCAGGTACGGTGACGCTGATGCTCAACAGGTCCACCGCGCTCTCCTCCGATCTAACCCGGATGATCGGAGCGTAAAGCCAGTCGTCATGGCCCGAGTATTGGTACTCCAGCATGCGGGCCTCGAGTACTTCCAGACCCCCGATGCCATAAGGAAGCGGCTCCAGGACGGTTATTGACACCCCGGCCTTCAACCGGCCCGCGACCGCGGTAATCGTCGTCACCCCCTGGCCGATTCCCGTGACGATGGCCCGAGTTGAATCGCCTTCGACCGCCGCAACCGTTGCAACTGTTGTATCGGACGAGAACCAGGAGTCTGGGGGTCCTAGGTAGGAATAGCTCGAATCGCGGGTCCAGCCAGCAACCGCGGCCCGGGTACCGATCAATAGTGTCCCCCAGCCACCTCGCAATTGCGCCTCGAGTATCGGTTGTGTGACCACCACGGCAATGGTTGCCTTCAAGCCGCTCCACCACGCGGAGATTGTCGCTACGCCCCCGTTCACACCTGTTACTACACCTTCCTGACTGACCGACGCGACGGTGGGAGCGCTGGTTGACCAGGTGAGGATAGGCGCGGCCACTCGCCTACCACCGCTGGCGTAGGCGGCAACCTCGAGAGTCGTGTCAGCACCTGGTCCGATGACGAGCGCCACCGGCGAAATCTCGAGATGCGGAGGCGTTGGGGACGCAGGCGGGTCCGCTCCTACAATGGACGCGGTGTCGCCGCCACAACCGAAGAGAAGGGCGAGAAGCCAAAGCAACCAGTATCGCATGTCGGTCTCCATTTGAAGGACCTGCGGAGTGCCACATTGGGGCGCTGGATGCCGCCACGTCGGGTTCACGTCCCACACCGTTGATCCCATTCGACCTCATGCCGCCGGGAGAGGGTGCTCGGCGGAGGATCCCCTGGCACCACTGGCAGCATGAGGGCCCCGGTGACCAGATAGCCATCGGCTAGGCGATAGAGGAGCTTCACCGGGAAGACTGATTTGGGGGGCACCCGTCCACCTGGTGGCTCGCCCAGGGACAACTGGTAA
>QKDC01000097.1 GCA_003246755.1 Gemmatimonadota bacterium
TGGAGCCGGTGTCGGGTGATCTCATACTGGTGACCGACCAGGACCGTGGCCCCAAGCGCCTCGAGGGCCATCACGTGGGTATCGATCCGTCTCCGCCCAATGATATCTCCGCCCGGTGGCGGCAAAACCACTTTGCCGAACCTGGCAAGCAGGGGGCCCGCAAGGAGAATCGAAGCCCGAATCTGAGAGCACAAGGCAGGATCCAGGGGCTTGCTCTCTGCGGATTTCGTATCGACACGGACGGAGTTTGGGCCGGTCCACTCCGCCTCGGCGCCGAGATGACGGAGCAGATCGACCATCGTCTCCACATCCCGGATCCGGGGCACGTTGGTGAGATCGACCGGTCCCTCGCAGAGCAGGGTCGCCGCGAGGATGGGCAGGGCCGCGTTCTTGTTCCCGGCCGGCCGGATGGTCCCGGCCAGCCGACCACCGCCACGAACGATGAATCGCTTGGACATACGGCAAACCTCGCGGCCGCACCGGTCTGACGTCAAGCCACCGATTCCGGCACGAGCGGCTTATCTTTGGGAAGGTGATCACAATGACCCTCCCCCTGCCCCTGATGGTCCTCGCCCAGGTCACGGATACCTGGGTGGGACCGGCCATCGCGTATTCCCTCATCGTGCTCGCTGTCGTGGCGATCATCGTGGCCCTCGTCAGTGGCATTTTCCTGGCGGGCGCCATCAAGAGCAGCCAGACGATCAGTCGGGAGGTCTCTGAACTACGAGCGGAACTCAAGCCCGCCCTCGACGGCATTGGAAGTCTCACCAAGACCGGGACGGGATTGGCAACTCGCGTCGAGGGTGAGGTTCAGGAAATCGTGCGCACCAGCCAACGCGTTCGGCACGAGGTGGATCGTGGACTCCGTCGAGCCAAGCATCGCCTCGCCGAGTTCGACGCCGTTACCGAGGTCGTCCAGGAGGAATTCGAGGAGACTGCGCTGGACATTGCAGCCACCCTGCGTACGGTCCGGAAGGGCCGTGGTGTCATCGGTCGAATCCGGCGCCTGTTGCGGGGGAGAGGCCGCCGATAAGGATGCGGCGCGCGATCGCGGTCTCCATGGCGGCTGCGGCGTTACTCGTGTTCCTGCCCAGCACCGCGCACGCTTGGACCCCGGGGACCCATATCTGGTTGGGAGAGACGGTTCTCCAGAATCTCCATTTGCTCCCCAGGTCGATCGCGGATCTCCTCCACGCATTCCCATTCGATTTCTTGTATGGGTCGATCGCCCCCGACATTTCGTTCGCCAAGAAGTACGTGCCTCCGGGTCGGCATTCCCATTACTGGACCATGGGTCGCGAGGTGCTGGAGACGGCCCCTTCGGACGCCCTCCGTGCCTTCGGTTTCGGTTACCTCTCCCATCTCTCGGCCGATACCGTGGCCCACAATTTCTACGTCCCCAGACAACTCCTGCTCACCAGCAGCACGCGGGCCATGGGGCATTCCTATTGGGAGCTTCGGGCGGAAACCCACCTGACCGACCGGTTCGCCCGTCGAGCCCGTGAAATCATCCAACTCGACCACGCCGCAGCGGACCGGCACCTCGAGCGAATCATCTCTCCCACGATCTTCAGCGTTCAAACCAACCGCAGGATCTTTCGAGGGATGGTGCACCTCGCACATACCCGGAGTTGGCAGCGCGCCATGCAGACGGCCCGTGAACGAAGCCGGTGGATACTCACCGACAGCGATGTCGAGCGTCATCTGGCCGCTGCCTATGAGGTGACGATGGACGCGCTATCCAATGAGATCAGGGGCATCGCCCCGAGTCTGGACCCCAACGGGGTGGCGCGACTCCGGCTGGCGAAGCGGATGCGCCGTGGCGAGGTGTTCAAGGGCGTGTGGTTCGAACCTCAACGCCTGCTCCCAATGGCGGAGGCGCACTTTGGCCTTCCCTGGACCTCGCTCCCGGGCTATTGGCAGGATTCAGTGGTCGTGCGGCCCTGGCTCGAAACCCAGGACCCCGTCGCCGCGGATCAGGAGCGCGACAGCGAGGTCACTCCCTCCAACAATCGGTCGATTTCGTCTTCGGTCGTGTAACAGGCGCATCCGGCACGGAGCAACCCATCCGCCGCCAGTCCCAGACGCTCGATGACCGTGGCGGCGTAGAAATCCCCATGCGATACGAAGACTGACCGCTCGGCGAGGCGTCGCGCCGCCTGGTTCGTTGAGTGTCCTTCGATGGTGAATGCCGCCGTTGGGGTCCGAGATGCTTCCGCGGGAGGCCCATACCGCGTGACCCGGGGGATCATGCCGAGCCCGTCCCACATCCTGCGAAACAAAGCATGCGATCTTTCGTGCAACGCTCGGTACCCATCCTCGAGGGCGCCCCGAAGCGTGGGCCGGCCCGGGGCCAGCCCGGCGAGGAAGCGCACCGCCACTCCCGCCCCAACCAGACCCTCATGGTTGAGCGTACCGGTTTCGATACGCTCGGGGGACGCCTGTGGCGCGGGCTCAAGGCGCGGGATATCGAGATCTTGGAGGAGCGCTCGTCGACCCCAGAGCACGCCCAGATGGGGTCCATAGAACTTGTATGGGGAGCACACAAAGAAGTCACAATCGAGCGCCACGACATCGGGCAGAATGTGGGGAGCGGAGTGGACGCCGTCGACGAAGGACAGCGCTCCGACCGATCGCGCCAACGCACACGCCGCCCTCACGTCGGGGATGGTCCCGAGCGCGTTGGAGGCCGCAGCGATGGCCAGGAGACGCGTCTGCGGCGAGAGGGCCTCCTCCAGCGCCTCCATCGAGAGAAGCCCGGTCGAGGGGTCGAAGGGTACGGACCTGATGGTGATGCCGCGTTCGACCGCCAGAGCGGTCCACGGCGCGCGATTGGCGTGATGATCGAGGTCGGTGATCACCACTTCATCACCCGGCCCCCAGCCCCGCCCGAGTCCCCGAGCGAGATGAAAGGTCAGAGTGGTCATATTCTGCCCAAACACGACCTCCTCGCGACGCCCGTTGACGAACTCAGCCAGAATCTCGCGGGCCTCCATCACACAGTCGTCCGTTTCCTCGCTGGTGGGATACTCCCAATGCGTGTTGGCATTGTGATGGAGCAGGTAGTCGGTCATCGCCTCTGGGACAGACCGCGGCACTTGCGTTCCACCTGGGCCATCGAAGTACGCCACCAGCCACCCCTCATGACGGCGCCCGAGTGCGGGAAACTCCGATCGGATCGCATCGACGTCAGTGATGGCGGGCAACGACTTCCGCTTCATGATTTGAGCCTCTCCCGGAGGACCGGCTGAACGCCAACCGGATCGGCCTTGCCGCGGCTCCGCTTCATGACCTGACCCACGAGAAAGCCCAACAGCTTCGTTTCCCCTCCCCGGTAACGGGCGACTTCATCGGGGTGGGCGGCGAGAACCTCGTCGACCCAAGCCTCGAGGGTGCCAGGATCCCGCACCTGGATCAGGCCGAGTCGAGAGGCGACCACCTCGGGATCGTCCCCGTCACTGCGAAGCGCAACGAACACCTTCTTGGCCGCCTGCAAGCTCACGGTGTTGTCCGTGACCAGGGCGATGAGACGCGCGAGACGAGACGGTTCGACTTCGAGCTTCTCCGTCTCGTTGAATCCCGTCATCACCTCGGTCATGACCCAGTTGCCCGCGGTCTTCGGATCGGCGCCAGCCCCGACAACGGCCTCGAAGTAATCGGCAAGCACCACGTCGGCGGTGATCACACCGGCTTCATAGGGGCCCAACCCGTATTGTGCGATGAGGCGCTCCCGCTTTGCCCGGGGGAGTTCGGGGATGAGCTGACGTTCGGTCTCGATGGCTTCGGTACTCAGGACCAGTGGGGGAAGATCGGGTTCCGGGAAATAGCGATAGTCGTGACTCTGCTCCTTGGAACGCATCGGTCGGCCCCGGCCCGTCACAGGATCGAACAGCATGGTGACCTGTTCCACCGTACCACCCGCGGAAAGGAGTTCAATCTGGCGATCCCGTTCGGCTTCCAAGGCCCGCTCGACGTTGGCGAAACTATTGACGTTCTTCACCTCCGTCTTGACCCCGAGCGCTTCGTCTCCTGCCCGCCGGACCGAGAGGTTACCATCCACTCGGAGACTGCCCTGCTCCATACTGCAATCGCTGATGCCGGCATACACGAGAATCTGCTTCAATGCCACGAGGTAGGCTCTGGCTTCGGCGGGCGACCGGAGATCGGGTTCGCTGACGATCTCCGCGAGGGGCACGCCACTCCGATTGAGATCGACGGCCGTCAGCCCTGGAAAGCGATCGTGGATGGATTTTCCCGCGTCTTCTTCGAGGTGGATGCGCGTGATACCGATGGTGATATCACCGCGATCGGGGGAATCGATCTGGAGCCTTCCGGCCGTGGCGAGGGGCCGGTCGAACTGACTGATCTGGTAGCCTTTCGGGAGGTCCGGGTAGAAGTAGTTCTTCCGAGCGAAGATGCTCACGGGGTGCACCACGCATTCCAGGGCGTGCGCGGCTCGGACACCCAGGCGCACCGCATGGGCGTTGGGTACCGGCAGGGCACCCGGGAGCCCAAGACAGACCGGACAGACCAGGGTGTTTGGTGCCTCGCCAAAAGCGGCCGCGCAGGAGCAGAACATCTTGCTCCGGGTGGCCAGTTGAACGTGAACCTCGAGCCCGATGACTGTTTCCCAGGTCATCGAACCTCCGCCTCGGGATCGACGGCGGCCTCCAGGGCACTTGCGATCCCCATCATGGAGGCATCTTCGAAATACGGCGCCAGGATTTGACCACCCACGGGCAACCCCTCAGCGCGTCCTATGGGCAGGCTCACACCGGGAAGACCCGCGAGATTCGCGGGACACGTGAAGATGTCGGCCAGGTACATGGTGACAGGGTCGTCAGTTTTTTCACCCGCCCTGAAAGCGGTGGTGGGCGTGGTGGGGGTAAACAAGAAATCAACGCCGCCCTCGAACACTTTCGCGAAGTCCTTGGCGATCAGCGCTCTAATCCGTTGGGCCTTGCCGTAGTAGGCCTCGTAATATCCCGAACTCAGGACATAGGTCCCGATCAGAATCCGGCGCCGCACCTCGGGGCCGAACCCAGCCCCCCGGGTGGCCCGGTAAAGACTCCTGAGGTCGAAAGCCCCGTCGCTCAGCTTGGGGCCGTATCGGACACCGTCATACCGGGCGAGATTCGCCGAAGCCTCGGCGGGGGCGATGATGTAATAGGTGGGAACCGCATACGTCGTGTGTGGAAGCGAGACCTCGACCACGGCCGCCCCCAGATCACGAAGTGCGTTCACGGCCTTCTCGACTCCGGCACGGACCCCGGGGTCGAGATCGGAGGGCAGATACTCCCGCGGCAACCCTATGGTGAGCCCTTGCAGTGTTGCAGGGGTGGGAGAGAGTTCCATGGGAGGACGCGCGACACTCGTGGCATCCTTGGGATCATGCCCACTGATCACCGAGAGGACTCGACTCGCATCCTCGACGGTTCGGCCAAACACCGAGACGCAATCGAGCGATGAACCAAAGGCCACGAGGCCGAAGCGACTCACTCTGCCGTACGATGGTTTGACCCCGACAACTCCACAGAAACTCGCCGGTTGCCGCACCGAGCCGCCGGTCTCCGAACCGAGCGCGGCCGGTACGACTCCAGCGGCAACGAGAGCAGCCGATCCACCGGACGACCCGCCAGGCACCCGTTCCGGATCGAGCGGATGCAGCACCCGTCCGTAAGCCGAGTGCTCGGTGGAGGACCCCATCGCGAACTCGTCGAGATTGGTCTTGGCCACAATCATGGATCCCGCATTCCGCAACCGGGACACTGAGGTGGCTTCGAATGGCGAGACATATCCCTCGAGGATCCGAGAGCCACATGTCGTCGGTGCGTCGCGTGTAACGAAGTTGTCCTTGATCGCCACCGGCATGCCGGAGAGGGGCCCCGGTTCGTCACGTGCGGCGAGGCGTTCCGCCTCCGCGGTCAAGAGTTGCTCGGACCAATGCAGCGAGGCGTTGAGTCCCCGTTGGTCAGCAGTACGAAGACGGACGCCGACTTCCGCGGCGAGGTCAAACGGATCGATGCGCGGCGTCACGCATCCTCCATGGCGCTGAGTCGTGGAACGGTGAAGTAGCCCTCACGCCAGGCGGGTGCCATTTCGGCCGGCCCCGGTTCGAGCGGTGTGGGATGAACGACGTCCTCCCGGAGCGCGGTCTGCTGGGGACCCGGTACGAACGGCGCGACTCCATCGTCTGTCGCGAGGGAATCGAGTTGTGCCACGTAACCCACGATCCGATCCACCTGACGGACCAATTCGGGTAGTTCGTCCTCCGCCACGGCGATTTCCGCCAACTCCGCAATCCGACGGACCTCGGCTGCTCCGATCTTCATTCTTCCTCCCACGCGCGCTCGAGCCCCGCGTAGGCCACGAGCAGTTGTTTGGTGCCGACCTCATCATCGTCGAATCGAACCGAGACCTTCAAGTCCTTTCGGGCGCCACTGAGCCCATCGATCGTCCCCGTCCCGAAGCGCCGATGTCTCACCCTCTCGCCTTTGACGAAGCGAGGCGTGTCCTGCGACAGCTCTTCGACTGCAACGAATGGTACCGAAGCCGGTTTGCTGCGCGTCGGACCCACCGACCATCCCAATGACGTACGACGTTCTTCGACGATGCCTGGCGGAACTGCGTTGAGGAATCTGGAGGGCATCCCCGGCCTCAAGTCTCCTCCCCGGCGACGTGTCCGAGCCCAGGAGAGATAGACTTTGTCCTTCGCCCGTGTCAGCCCGACGTAGAACAGTCGACGCTCCTCCTCCAGTCCTTCCAGCGACTCCATCGATCGCGAGAGGGGAAAAAGGCCGTCTTCCAGTCCGGCGATCGCCACCACCGGCCACTCCAAGCCCTTCGCCGTGTGCATGGTCATGATGGTGACGCCCTGCGACTCCCCCTCCTCCTTTTCAGTGGCCGATAATAGAGCGGCTTCCGCCAGGAATCGCTCGAGGGGGGTCCCGTCTTCCTCATGCTCCACGACTTCAGACCACTCCGCGGCGGCCGCAATCAACTCTCGGACATTTTCCCACCGCTCGGCCCCTTCGATACCCTCCTGCTGGAGAAGCTGTTCGTATTCGAGACGCTCGACGAGTTCTTCGATCAAGAGGCCGGGTGCCAGGGTCCCCGACCGCAATCTGAGTTCGTTGATGAACTCGCCGAACCCGCGGAGGGCGGTTCGCACATTCGGGCGCAGATCGGGGACGCGATCGCCGATCTCCGCCGTCGCCAACAAGGATCGATTCCAGGTCCGCGCCGCCTCCGCGAGGGTCGCCAAACTCCCGGGCCCGATGCCGCGCCGCGGGACGGCGATCGCCCTGAGGAAGGCCTCGTCGTCGGCTGGGTTCGCGACCAACCGAAGATAGGCGAGCAGGTCCTTGACCTCCCGCCGATCGTAAAAGCTCACCGCCCCAACCAGTCGATACGGCACACCGGCCCGGCGCAGGGACTCCTCGAACGCTCGCGATTGGGCATTGGTCCGATAGAGAATCGCCATATCGGAGAACATCCAGTCACCGAGGCGCTCGCGCTGAGCGAACTCCTTCACGATCCACTCAGCCTCGTCTCGTTCTCCCGCCGCGGCAAGCTGGGTCACCAACTCACCACCTCGCCGTCTCGTCGTGAGCGTCTTGCCGAGCCGGGATGTGTTCTCGGCGATCACCGCGTTGGCGGCATCGAGGACGACCTGCGTGGATCGATAATTCTCCTCCAATCTGACCAGCCGGACCGTACCAAAATCCCGCTGGAAGTCGTGCATGTTACGCACTTCCGCCCCCCGCCAACCATAGATCGATTGGTCATCATCGCCGACGGCGAAAACGTTGCCATGTCCCCCGAGTATCCGGACAAGCTCGTACTGCGCCCTGTTAGTGTCTTGAAACTCATCGACGAGGACGAACTGGAACCGTTGGCGGTACCACTCCATGCGATCGGGATGATCCCGAAAGAGGGACAGCGGATGGAGCATCAGATCGTCGAAGTCCATGGCGTTTTGGGCCTTGAGTGCTCCGGCCAAGGGGCCCATGACATCCACGGCAACAGCTACTAGAGGATCGTTGGGCGATGAGGCACGGAGCGCTTCGGCACTCTGCATGCGGTTCTTCGCCCCTGAGATCACCGATCGCACGGCCCGTGGGGCAAAGAGCTTGGTCGAGTGATTCCGCTCGGCCATGACGCGCTTCAATAGGGCGAGTCGGTCATCCTCATCATAGATGGTAAAATGACGTCCGAACCCGATACGCTCGGCCTCTCGGCGGAGGATTCTCGCGGAAAGCGAGTGGAAGGTACCGATCCACAGTCCCGTCGGATCGCGGCCGAGCAGCTGGGCCACGCGGGCCTTCATCTCCCCAGCGGCCTTGTTGGTGAAGGTGACGGCGAAGATGCGTTCCGGCGCGACACCGTGCTCTTGGATCAGTCGGGCAATCCGAACGGTCAGCACTCGGGTCTTACCAGACCCTGCACCCGCCAGAACCAAGATGGGACCGTGAACATGCTCGGCGGCGTCGCGCTGGGCCTGGTTCAGGCGACGCAACCAGTCCTGCTCCGGGGTCTCGTGAGGCATGAGACCCCTAGTCGGCGGGAACGAGTCGCTCGAGCCCGACGTAAGGAACAAGCGCGGCGGGGATTCGGACGGAACCGTCTTCGGACTGATGCGTTTCGAGAAGGGCTGCGATGACCCGAGCGAATGCAACACCGGAAGCGTTCAGGGTGTGGACGAACTGGGGTTTTTCCCCACGCGCCGGACGGTAGGGGATATTCGAGCGGCGTGCCTGAAAATCAGTAAACGAACTGGCGCTCGAGACCTCGAGCCACGCCTCGACCCCCGGAGCCCAGACCTCGAGGTCGAAGGTCCTCGCACTGGCAAACCCGGTATCGCCGGCCGCGAGTTCGAGCACTCGGTAGGGTAGTTCCAGCCTCTGAAGCACGGTTTCGGCGTGGGCGGTCAGGAGCGCGAGTTCCTCTTCCGAGGTTTCCGGCTTGACCAGTCGGACCAATTCGACCTTGTCGAACTGGTGCACCCGGATGAGGCCTCGCGTGTCCCTGCCGTGGGCCCCTGCCTCGCGGCGGAAACACGGGGTCCAGGCGACGAGGCTTACCGGCAGGTCCTCACTCTCCAACACCTCATCGCGATGCATGTTGGTGAGAGGGACTTCCGCCGTCGGAATGAGGTAGAGCTCATCCGCGGGGACCTGATACATCTCTTCAGCAAACTTGGGAAGCTGGCCGGTCCCATGCATGGAGGCCGAGTTGACCACGTATGGCGGCGAGATCTCGCGGTAGCCGTGTTCTTTGGTGTGGAGATCCAGCATGAATGCGGCAAGCGAACGAACCATTCGCGCGCCGACACCCGTGAACAGCGGGAATCCAGATCCGGCAATCTTGGCTCCACGCGGGAGATCGAGCAGGTCGAGCCGCTCGCCTAGGTCCCAGTGGGGTCGGGCCGTGAAGTCGAATTCTGGCGCGGTCCCCCATACCCGGACGACTCGATTGGCCGAGGCATCTCCATCGGGTGTTTCGGGGTGGGGCAGATTGGGTAGCGCCAGAGCGACGCGCTCGAGTTCCTCGTCGACGACCCTGAGAGAGGAGTCGAGTTCCTTGACGCGTTCACCCGAGGCCCTCAGGGCGCCGAGCAGGTCATCGGCTGACTGCCCCGCCTGCTTGCGGCGTGCGACCTCCTCGGAAGAGGCGTTGCGAGTTGCCTTGAGGGATTCGACCTCCACGAGGAGAGCACGACGATCCCGATCGAGGTCGAGTACACGATCGACTAAGGCGTTGAGTGTGGGGTCTGCGCGCCTGGCGAGACTCGCCCGAACCTCATCGGGGTCCTGACGAAGACGCCGGAGGTCAATCACCTAGCGTTCGGGGATGCCGGGTTCCAGGCCCTTGTACCCGCAGTTGCGGTTGACCAGAATCCGGAATTGCATGGTTCGTTCTGCAAAATCGACCGCCAGGACTTCGAGCTTGGCGTAGGGTGGCACCCCGAGGAAACAGGTGGGGATGACGTTCGCCCGGGCGTAGAACACACTCCCCACTTCAGCGTGGAGGGTGTCATTAGTCTGATAGCCGCTGACCACGGCGATGGTGAGGGAGTCGAAGGCGACACTGGCCCGCAAGAGCCCGGGGTCGAGGCCTCGCTGTGCGGGCTGCCCTACGACCGCCCCGGGGATCAGCACCGGTTGAGAATCTGGGTAGATATCGAAGACGAAGTCGGCGGAGTTCGTCTGATCCAGCCGAACCGTCAGACCATCGGTCATCGCGTACGCGCTCGGACGCCACACCGGAGTGTCCGTGAGGGCGTAGACCGTGACCGTATCGACCTCATTGAAGAAGTTGGCGGGGAGCAGCAGGTTGGGATCTCCGCAGGCAGAGACCGCAACTGCGAGGCCCACCCAAAGGAGAGGAACCGGGCGCATCGGCGGAAGCTTAAGAGCCGGCTTCGAGTGGGTCAAGTCACCGATTTTTCTTGACTTCGCACTTTTCGGCCCCTACGTTGCGGCCGTGATTCGCCGACTGGTGGACGGACTCGCCTCCCGGCCGGAGATCGCCGGTGTTGCCGTGATCAGTGGCGACGGTCTAGTCATCGAACAGGCCCTCGGGCACGATGCGGACGCCGACGCCATCGCCGCGCTCACGACTACTATAGCCCGCCACGGTCATGAGTTGGGGACGGCCACCGGACGTGGGTCCCTCGGCGCCACCGTGTTCGATTTTGCCGAAGGGCCGGCGATCATGACTCACTTCGCCGATGGAATGTCCATGATCCTGCTCGCCCGTCCGGACGCTGACCTCGGTGAGGTACTCTACCTCCTCAGGCAACAACGCGACGAGATCGCTGGTCTCTTGTGACCCGATCTTCACGCCTCTCTCGCTAAACATGTTCTGGGTGACCATTCTCGCCGGCGGCAGTGGAAGTCGCTTCTGGCCGCTCACCCGACCCACGCACCCGAAGCAACTTCTCCCCCTCGCAGGGCCTCTTGCGACGGCCAAAGCCGCGATGGAGGCGGTCCTGCCCTTGGTGGGGAAGGACCGGATCCTCCTGGTGACCGGGGCGGCCATCGCAGAGCGACTGGCCTTGGAGTTGGAGCTCTTGCCGGAGAATCTCCTCATCGAGCCACGGGCGGCATCCACCGCTCCCGCCCTCGTGTGGGCGACGCACGTGGCCCGATCCCGCGATCCCTCGGCGGTGGTCCTCTCGATGCATGCCGACTGGCACCTCCCCGACCCGGACGCATTTCGGGCGGCGGCGCGCAAGGGACTCGAGACTGCTCGGACCCTCGATCGCCTGGTTACCACGGGGATTACCCCTACCCGACCGGAGACGGGCTATGGCTATGTGCTCCCGGGCGATGCGCTGTCGGATCACGCATGGGAAGTGGCAGAGTTCATTGAAAAGCCGTCGGCACCGGTCGCGCGAGAGCTGATCGGACGAGGCGCTCTCTGGAATGGTGGGTTGTTCGCGTGGTCGGCTGACCGACTGCTCTCCGAGGTCCGCGCGCATACTCCCGAAGTGAGTCCTGCCTTTTCCGCTCTCGACGAAGGAGAGATCGATCGGTTTTTCGCGGAGGTCACGCCGATTTCGATTGACGAGGGTCTCCTGGAGCGAAGCCGGAATGTTGCCGTTGTCCGGGGGGACTACCCCTGGGATGATATCGGGACCTGGGATGCCTTGGGGCGCGTGCGGACTCCCGACGCCGCAGGGAACGTCTCTCAAGGAGTGGTTCATCTCGTCGGCGCAGAGAACTGTGTGGTCTGGAGCGAATCGGTTCCCGTGGTCGTGGCCTCGGTACAGGATCTTGTCGTTGTGGAAGCCAATGGGCGCATTCTCGTGACCCACCGTTCGAAGGCCGCCTCACTGAAACAGGTTTTGGAGGCCCTCCCTCCCCACGTACGGGAACTCGAATGACGAAGCTCTTCCTCCTCGAGCCTGCCCCTGCCCATGAGTGGTCCCCATTTGCCGGAGTGCGGCCAATCGCTGAACTGCGAGCTGGGGTGTGGCTCATCAGAGAGCGATGGGAGGCCTCGCTCGGGTTGAGCGCGAGCGGCATCGTTGACCAGAGCTTGGAGGGGTTTCGAGACGTTGACACTCCCCCCGTGGTTTCACCCTCCGTGATCACCGGTCCAGCGATTGTCGTCCGATCAGACTTCCTCCCCGACCGTACGGCCATCTCCCCTGAGGCTGCCCCCTGCCGGTTCATTCACGATGGTGACACGGTCGGGTGGGTGCTTCGAGAGGGTGAGGCGTTCGATCCCGAGTCGAGGGCAGGGTCAACTCAGGCCGTCGGAGGCACTCCACTTCGAGGGACTGCCGATCTCATCGGGGTACTCGACCGCCTGCTGGAGTCGGATTGTGCCGAGTTCACACTCGCTCCCTCGGATTCGATCCCCGATGGATCTCTCGTCCTGGGCCCTACTGGGCGGGTCGTTTGCCTCGGCGCCGAGGTCGAACCGGGTGTCGTGTTCGATGTCAGGCAGGGGGCGGTCGTCCTCACGGAGGGATCGCAGGTCCGTTCCGGTACCCGCCTCGAAGGCCCCGTCTTTGTTGGACCGTCGACCCACATTCTCGGGGGAAAGATCCGTCACTCCGCGTTTGGGCCTGGCTGCCGCGTGCATGGTGAAGTTTCGCATACCGTGATCGTCGGGTACTCCAACAAGAGCCACGACGGCTTCGTGGGCCACAGCATCATCGGGCAGTGGGTGAATCTCGGTGCTGGGACGATCACCTCGAACTTGAAGAACACCTACGGCCCAATCCGACTCGACCTTCCCAGCGGCCGCATCGAAACCTCCCACCAGTTCCTGGGGAGCATGATCGCCGACCACGTCAAGACCGCCATCGGAACCCTGCTCGGCGCCGGGACCGTGATCGGCGCCGGCGCAAACGTCTTCGGCAGCGGGAGCGTCCCCAAGTATCTCCCACCCTTCGCGTGGGGGTATGATGGGACGGAGCGTCTAGGACTCGACGGGTTCCTTCGGATGGCGGGTCGAGTTCTCCCCCGCCGAGGCGTCAAGGTCACGGGAGACATCGAAGCGAGCCTCAGGCGCCTCTACTCCCGTCACGCCCCATGATGCGACTCTATGTCCTCGGATCGGGATCGAAGGGTAACGCGTTCGCCTTGGCCTCGGATCGGGGCACACTGCTCATCGAGGCAGGGTTTGGCCCCAAGGCATTTCGTCGCCGTGCCGCTTTGGTGGGACTCGACCTCTCCACCGTAAACGGCATTGTGCTCACCCACGAGCACGGCGACCATGCCCGGGGCGGGCCTGCCCTGAGCCGTCAACTCGGGGCCCCTCTCGTCTGTTCCCCAGGGACGTTCCGTGCCCTGAAGCACGATCTTCCGACCTTCGTGCCACTACAGACAACGCGACCGACACGGTGTGGTGGATTCAGCATCGCCAGTCACCCCACGACACACGACGCAGCGCAACCCGTGGCCGTCGCGGTCGAGGCGGAGGGCGTGCGGGTCGTCTTCGTCATGGATATCGGCCGGCCCACCACGGGCATCCGGTACCTGATGCATGGCGCGACCGCGATCGTCGTCGAGAGTAACTACGACGAATTGATGCTCCGGACCGGATCCTACCCCGTCTCGGTCCAACACAGGATCGCCGGCTCGCAGGGCCACCTGTCCAATCGAATGTCAGCGGAACTGGTCACCGACCTCCACCACGAAGGACTCCAGACGGTCGTCCTCGCTCACCTCAGCCAGCAGTGCAACACCAAGGAGCGGGCCCGAGCCACGATGGAGGAGTCCCTTCGCACCCGTGGATTTACTGGGGATGTACAGGTCGCCGACCAGGACACCCCCCTTCCGGTCATCGCGATCGGGGGGGAACCTGATCGGGATCAGGGGGAACTGGAACTCCATTCGGACGTGGGGGTGCCGGCCCCATCCGCGTGAGGGTGACCGGCTCGCCGAGTTCGGGACCAGAGAGGGTGAGTCGGTTCCGCCGAACCCGGATCCCATACACTTCCCATTCTCCGCCGACCGCAATCATGATCCGCTTGCCATTGTCGATCAGGCGCCAACGGGCGTGTTCATCCCCCCAACTTGCACTGCTGTCGGCCCGGATGATGACTTCTCGAGGGCCACGAGTCTCCACCTTCGCATCGGTGAGCTGCCAGAGTCCGACGATGGGAGGATCCTGCAGCCCGAAGGTCGCGGCGGCGGTGAGGGCAAAGGCGAAGAGTTTGATCATCAGATAGCTCCTTCAAGCACTCCAAAATATAACAACGCCCCGAGGTCAGACCCCGGGGCGTCGTAGAGCTTCGCGAACTCCGAGCGGTTAGTACATGCCTCCCATACCGCCGGGAGGCCCGCCTGGCATTGGGCTCTTCTCTTCCTTCTGCTCTACCACGACCGCTTCGGTCGTGAGCATCAGGCCGGCAATGGATGCCGCGTTCTGGAGCGCCGTCCGTGCCACCTTGGTCGGGTCGATAACGCCGGACACGACCAGGTCTTCGTAGGTATCAGTCTGGGCGTTGTAGCCGAAGTTCGGATCTTTCGACTCCTTGACCTTGGCCAAGACGATCGCCCCTTCCATCCCGGCGTTCTGCGCGATCATCCGAAGAGGCTCCTCCAAGGCACGACGCACGATGTCCACACCGATCTTCTCGTCGTCGCTGAACCCACGCACCTTGTCGAGCACCACCTGGGCCCGGACCATCGCCACTCCACCGCCCGGAACGATGCCCTCCTCAACCGCAGCGCGCGTGGCGTGCAGGGCATCTTCCACTCGGGCCTTCTTTTCCTTCATCTCGGTCTCGGTGGCGGCCCCGACATTGATCACCGCAACACCACCGGCCAGTTTGGCGAGTCGCTCCTGGAGCTTTTCACGATCGTAGTCGCTCGTGGTCTTGTCGACGGCGACGCGGATCTCGGCGATTCGGCCCTGAATGGCATCCGTCTCACCACGCCCGTCCACAATGGTCGTCGTGTCCTTGTCGACCACGATACGCTTGGCACGCCCCATGTCAGCAACGGTGGCGTTCTCCAGCTTGAAGCCGACTTCCTCGGAGATCACGTTGCCGCCGGTCAACACGGCGATGTCGCGTAGCATTTCCTTGCGGCGATCACCAAAGCCGGGTGCCTTGACGGCAGCGACCTTGAGCGTACCACGTAGCTTGTTGACGACCAGCGTGGCGAGCGCCTCTCCTTCGATGTCCTCAGCGAGAATCATCAGCGGCTTGCCGGTCTGCGCCACCTTCTCGAGGATCGGGAGCAGATCCTTCATCGCCGAGATCTTCTTGTCGTGAATGAGGATGTAGGCATCCTCCATCACGGCTTCCATCTTCTCTGGGTCGGTAATGAAGTACGGCGAGAGATATCCTCGGTCGAACTGCATCCCGTCTACCGTCTCCAACGTGGTCTCGAGGCCGCGTGCCTCCTCAACCGTGATCACGCCATCCTTGCCGACCTTCTCCATGGCATCGGCAATCAACTTGCCGATTTCCTTGTCGTTGTTGGCAGAGATGGTCCCGACCTGGGTGATCTCCTTCTTGCCCCCGGTGGGAACGGAAAGCGAGCGCAGATGCTCAACGACCAGTTCCACTGCCCGCTCGATGCCACGCTTCAAGGCCATCGGGTTTGCACCAGCGGTCACGTTCTTCAGTCCTTCGCGGAAGATCGCCTGCGCCAGCACAGTCGCCGTCGTGGTACCGTCGCCCGCGAGATCGGAGGTCTTGGTCGCCACCTCCTTCACCATTTGGGCGCCCATGTTCTCCACCGGATCGGTCAACTCGATCTCCTTGGCCACGGTCACGCCATCCTTGGTGACGGTGGGAGAACCGAACTTCTTGTCGATGACCACGTTCCGGCCCTTGGGGCCGAGTGTCACCTTTACTGCGTCGGCGAGTGCGTCGACC
>QKDC01000125.1 GCA_003246755.1 Gemmatimonadota bacterium
GACCGAGGACCATTGTGTCGTCGACTCCAATTGGTGCCAAGAGATTCTGAAGTCCTTCGAAGCCGCTCCGGACAAGATGGCGATGATGGGACCGGTCATGAACGGGTCGACCGACCGGTTGATCGATTGGGTCAACTATCTGCACACCTTTGGCTGTTTTCACCCACCCCTGGACGCCGACCAGCGTGACCGCTGCCCCCCCGCAGCCAACGTGGCCTATCGTCGGTCGGTCATCCCCCCCGGACCAATCCCTGCCGGCTGGATGGAACTCGTCCTCACGCCCCGACTCTTTACAGAGGGTCTCTTTGGAATCTGCGATGCCATGACAGTGACACATGTCCAGTCTCACGGATTCTGGAAGACCTTTCTCGCGCATTTCGACAACGGCAGGAGCACGACGGGCCTGCACCCGCTGTCGTTTTCCCGGAGACAACTCCCTTGGCATCTCTTCCGGGAAACCGTACGCGGCCTCGACCGGTCGCGATCCCCCCGCCCGATCGTTCGGCGGAGCCTTCCCCTGCTCTTCCTCCTGTCGACCTGCCACGCACTCGGTGAAGTGATCGGCGTCCTGGCCGGGCCGGGCGAGAGTCCCCGCCGGCTTCGCTGAGGTTGCCGATGGGAGTTGGTCACACCTCCGATCATCCGATGCGCATCGTCTTCGTGTCGCCGAGCTATACACCGTGTGTGGGGGGAGCGGAACGACTGCTGGAGGCGGTGTCCACCAAGCTCGCCACCCGGGGGCACAACGTCACGGTCATGACTTTCGACTGCGCCACCCAGAACGATTTCAAATCCCATCAGGGGGTTGGACTGCCACCCCGAGAAGTCATTGACGGTGTTCAGGTGGTCCGAGTGCATCCCGATCGGGGCCGAGTCGGAAGACTACGGTGGTGGTTGGGTCATCGAGGTGGTCTCCGAATGCCGGGCTGGATGACCGACACTGACGCAGCGTTTTCGATGAGTCCACCCAGCGGCGTCGGTATGGTACCAGCCATCTTGAGGACGCGAGCGGATCTCCTCTGCTCGGTTAACTGGTGTTTCGGTGTCTCGTACTGGGCGGGTGCGGCGGCCAAACTCCGCCGCCTCCCTCATGTCGGCATCCCGATCCTGCACATCGATCGGCCCTGGGCGAGTCGCAAACTCTACTCGCGCATGTTTGGCCGTTGTGATGCCGTGATCGCGCTGACCGAGGCAGAACGTGAGTTCGTGCTCTCCCGAGGTGCCAAGTCCGTGTCGGTGAGCGGAGCGGGAGTCGAACCCGACCATTTCACAACCACCGCCAACGGCACCTCGGTGCGAGAGCGGTTCCGGATCGGTGCACATCCGGTTGTCGGATTCCTCGGGCGGCAGGACGAGGGAAAGGGCGTACACACGCTCATCAGGGCCATGAGCCGAGTATGGCGGAACGCCCCCGAGACCTTCCTGCTTTTGGCAGGGCAAAGTGCGCATCGAAGTCAAAGCGTGGACTTCCTGTTGGGATCCCTACCCGAGGTCTGGCGCAGCCAAGTGGTTCTCATCGATGACTTCCCCGATCGAGACCGGTCGGCCATCCTGAATGCGTGTGACGTTGTTGCCCTGCCCTCGGTGGAGGAAGCGTTTGGGCTCGTGTTCCTCGAGGCGTGGATGTGTGGGAAACCAGTTATCGGTGCTGATATCCCGGCAACCCGTTGCCTCATATCAGATGGCCAAGACGGATGGGTAGTGACTCCCTTCGATGATGAGCACCTTGCGGCAAAGCTCCTCGACTTGTTAGGGAACCCCTCTCGACGGCGCGAGTTCGGCGACAGGGGCCGACAGAAGGTCCTGGCTCGACACACATGGGATCAGGTCGCTGACGTATGGGAGCGAACCTGTCGACAGGTCCTGACAATCAGGAGGGAGGTTTTGTGAACCGACCGTTGGTGCCTACCGGAAACGCCCCCCAGTCCGTCACGTGAACACGCCCTCGGCAAGGACAAGTACGCGCTGTGCCACCGACATGTGGCGCTATCGCAACAGGCGGGATGGTCCGACAGGACGGACGGAGAGGGCATCAGGGTTTGGCAGAAGGCCTAGAGGATAACTCAGTGGCCGTCCAGCGATCGCACGCCATTTGCATGCGGCACAGATTCAGGCCAGGGCCGCGGGGCGTCCCGGGCGTCACAACTCATCGGGGAGCCAACGGCGTCTCCCTGCCAAGAAAGGGCATCATGGTCCTCGGCTTCGTGCCCACGTACGAACTGTTCGTGGTAACATCGCTGCTCGTCGCGACAGGTACGCTCATCCCTCGTCTCAGGTCTCCGATTCACCTGCGGTGGACCTGGTGCGCTCGATCAGGACTCCGCCTTCCGTGGCTCGTTCTCATCCTCGCAGTCCTGTGGGTCCCCCCCGTTTCGGGACAAGACACCCAGCCATCGGCACTGGTCATCCACGGTGGGACGATCATTGACGGCACTGGCCGCGCACCATGGTCCGGCGTAGTGGTTGTGCAGGGTGACCGCCTAGCATGTGTAGGAACAGAAACCGATTGCCCACCGCCTCAAGATGCCCAAGTCCTGGACGCCACTGGACGGTTCCTGCTCCCGGGTTTCATCGACACTCATGTGCACCTTCACTGGACAACTATGAGTTCCGGCACGAGGCAGGTTCAACGACTCCGGTTCGCATATGGTATCACACTCGTTCGCGAAGCTGGTACGCACGGACAGCAGTTGTCGAATCTCGAACAGCGGGCGGGCCAAGCACACCCTAGAGAACCGGTGCCTCGCTTGCTGGTTTCCGGGCTCCTCGAGCCCGGTGATTCGTCGGCCCTGAAGTTCGAGAGTCCGTCCGTTCAGGTCCGCCGGCTCGCCACCCTGGGTTTTGATGCGATCAAGGTGAAGGCCCGACTGCCCCCTGAGCAGTTGACGGCTGCTGCGGAGGTGGCTCGAGGCCTTGGGCTTCCTGTGTATGGTCATGTCTCGACGGGAGGGCAGCCCGCAGGCCACGCGCCAGACGCGCCAGAGGCCTTTGACGGGATCTCCCACCTGCACAGCATCGCCCCGGCTGCCGTGCTTCATCCCGAGCGACTTGGGCCCCAGCCGGATCCCTCGGCGGACATAGAGACTCAGAGAATCTGGTACGAAACCCTGTGGCTCGAAGCCGACTCCACCGCCCTGCAGGACCGCATCGCGGGACTGGTGGCCCGGGGAACATGGCTCGAGCCGCTTCTCCTGGCTGAGGAACGTTTTGTACACAGCCGCGCGGTCTCGGATTACGACGCCGATTTCGCAAGTTTCGCCCCTGTGCACCAGCGCCTGAGAGAGATCCGAGTCCCCTCGCGCTCACCGGAAACCCAAGCACAGCTCGAGGAGGTCCTGTCCCGAATCCGCGCATTCGTTTTGGCCTTTCATCGAGCTGGAGGAATGATTGTGGCCGGAACCGATAACGCTCCGGTCCCAGGAACCAGTTTCCATGACGAACTCGAGGCACTGGTGGCGAGTGGGCTGTCACCTGCCGAAGCCCTCTGGGCGGGAACACGAAATGCCGCCTTGGCACTCGGGGTTGGTGAGCAGTTGGGGACGATCGAGACCGGCAAACTAGCCGACCTCGCCATCCTGGACGCCAACCCCCTGCTCCACATTGAGGACAGCAGACAGGTATGGAAGGTGGTCAAGGGCGGGGTGCTCCACGACCCTTCTACGCTACTGACTGCGCTGCGAAAGGAAGGTCGCCCAGCTTCCATATGGGTTCGTTTGAGGGAGTTCGTTGGTACCCCTCGCCGCCTGGCCGCGATATTCATGGGTCTGGGATTCTCGTTCATCGCCGGCATGTGGGTCGGTCGACTTGGGCGACGCTCGGGCCCATGACCTCAAGCCGTACGACCTCCGTGATCATGACCATGTTCTCGAAGGTGAATCGCAGAACACATATGTACTTGGCGTTATTCCTAACGCCTTGGATCTTGATGTATGCACTCAGCACCATCGGAATGAACCATGCAGGCCTACTCGTCAAACTGCATGGCGATGTCGAGCCTCCTTTCGTTCGGGAGCGGGAACTTTCCTACCTGAAAGTCCTGCCAGAGGGCGGGACACCGCAGGAGACCGCACGCGTGATTCTGCGAGACCTGAACATGGAAGGGGTCCACCGAGCCAGGATGTCCGCCGACGGCAGGGAGCTGATCATCGATCGCGCCAACCTGATCTCCCCCCGGCGCATCACCTTTCGCCCGGCCGAGAGCACGATTCTCATAGAACGGCAACTTTTCCGTGGCAGCACCCTTCTCGAGAGGATCCACCG
>QKDC01000001.1 GCA_003246755.1 Gemmatimonadota bacterium
CGGTATTGCGAATATCCTGGAGCGGATCAGCATCGAATACGATGAGATCCGCGAGCTTCCCTGTCTCGATGCTCCCGAGATCCTTCCCGAGTCCGATGGCCTCAGCTCCCAGGATCGTGGCCACCCGCAGCGCGTTGTGCTGCGACATGCCTCCACTCTGGACGGCCCACAGTTCCCAGTGGTACCCCAATCCCTGCAACTGGCCATGACTGCCGATACCCGCACGCCCTCCGGCCTGGACTAGTTGATTGATCCAGGCGGCATGTTTCGGGAAGGCATACTCGTCCTTGTGGAACCAGCCTCCGGGTCCGGGACCGGGGTTGCGCCGCCTGGCCTTGGGGTCGAGTTCTTCACTCGGCGTGAAATGCCGGAGTTTGGCGTTACCCACCACATCTTCGTTGGTATAGAAGTGGTTCTCCGCCCAGGGACCACCATAGGACACCAGGAGAGTCGGTGTGTTGGTGGTGCCGGATGTCTTGAACAACTCGACGACGTCGTTGTAGGCCGGAATGATCGGCATCGTGTGTTCGATCCCCGGATACCCATCCATCGCATGGGTCATGTTGAGACGGTAGTCCAGGCCCCCTTCCGTGGTCGGCATCAGCTTCAACTCGCGTGCTGCCATGATGAGGAGTTGTCGCTGCCGACGATTGCCGGCCATGTACATCTTGAACGTCTTGGTATCGTAGTAATCGCTGTACCGCCGGAGCACGTTCCGTGCGTGTTCGAGATCGCGGATGCCTTCGGTGAAGAACACACCTGGCCCCGTGGAATAGACCCGCGGTCCTGGAAAGTGGCCGGCGTCCACACGGTCGGAATAGGTGAGGACGTCGGTGGTGGCGGTTTGAGGATCCCTGGTGGTCGTCACGCCGTACGCCAGGTTCGCGAGATAGATCCAAGGACGTTCCCAATGCAGCCCCCAGAAGTTCCACATGTGGGCATGGGTATCCACGAATCCGGGAGTGATAGTCTTCCCGGTAACGTCGATGACCTGAGCGCTGTCGGGCACCGCCCCTCGCGGCCCCACTCGCTCGATCCGGTTGTTCCGCACGACGACATCGGCATTCTCGATGATCTCGGTGCCCCGCATCGTGATGACCCGAGCACCTCTGAGCAGCACCACGCCTTGTGGAATGTCCCGTGGCGCCGTCACTGAAATACGCCGCTCGTCGGGTCGATAGGCCGCGGCGGCCCGAGCGGCGGAATCCGCGCGCGCCGCCCGCAGACTATCGTCGATGGCCTCGGCGCGATCGAGATCATAGCTGATGAAGGCGTTGCCAATCGACCAATGCACGGTTCGACCATCGGCGCCCCACGCGGGGAACTCGCCGCCGATATCACTCAGTCGCCGAACCGGCATGGCGGCGCTATCCGGCACCGTCACCATGACGGTGGGCACCGTCGCCCCAGTCTTGGGAACGGTAACGACGTAGAAATCGGAGTTGGTCTGGGCCAGCGCGATATCACCCCGAGGGGCCATCAGAATCACGTCGGCTGGGATTTGCGGAATGCTCGGCTCTTTGGAGTAATCGCGCGGCATGACCAGGTCGGAGGTCTTGGAAACCTCGTAGGCCAGGGGCGTGATGGGATAGCGCCAAGTCACGCGAAGGTGGGCCTTGGAGTCGCTGCCGTCCCAGCGCATGGACTGGAGGGCCGGTGCACCGGAGGGACCGCCGGGGGTCGTCGGAGCCACGCTGCCATAGACGAAGATCCGGTCGGGATCGCTCGTGAAATGGGGCGCACTGCGCCCGTTGGTGGGTGCGATGACCGTCACATCACCCCCCGCCGCCGGAACCCAAACAAACTCGGCGCCGAGTCCGGAGAAGACGAAAGGATCTATGGCATCCCGAGCGTCGCGGGCGGCGGCGCGGATGGCGACGATCCGACTGCCATCAGACGACCAGGCGGTCTGCTGGTAGTAGGCGGCCACCCTCGTGAGTTGAGTCGGAGCGCCCGTCCTCGCCGCGCTGGCTCGCATGACATGCCCGCCCGTGCCATCCCAACTCACGTATGCGATCGCCGTCCCATCCGGTGACCAGGTGGGATAGTACTCGCCAACGTCCTGGTTGGTTACGCGTCGTGGAGTCCCGTCGGGAAGATCGACGACGTACAACCGATCGAGGGCGGTAAAGGCCAGGCGAGTGCCGTCGGGCGATGGTACACCATCGCGGATTTGCTTCGCGGTGAAGGTCGGGGTGTCGTCAACCGGATACTCGAACTTGACCTCGGGTCCGACCGCAACCTCGGCGTCCACCCTGAAGGGGATCTTCGCCGGAGCCGAGCCGTCCACGGGAACCCGCCAAATCTCACCACCATACGACACGACGACCGCAGTGCCGTCGGGAGTGAACGAATAGCCCGGCAGGACATCCATGTTGGCGATGGATTCCTGCTCGTCACGTTGGATCGGGTAGGCGAGCCACTTCTCCTCACCGGATGCCAGTTCGCGGATCCGGAGTCCGGTTTCCGCATCATGCCGCGTCCCGTAGGTAAGCCACTTCCCGTCGGGGGATATCGCCGGCCGAAAGGCAGATCCGAACCGGGAGGACATTGTGGTCCGAGTACCGGTTTCCCGATCATAGATACCGAGCTGGTATTGGGGGAAAACGGCGTTGTACTGCCAGGGGCCTGAGCGGAAGGCATACCAGATATATCGCTCATCGGGGCCCATGGTGAGGCCATTGATCTTGAGACCCCCCGGCCCGGGGGTCAGCTCGAGGCCCCGTCCGCCTTTCACATGATAGAGCCAGAGTTTCTCGAGACCGAATACGGTGGACTTGGATACCACGACGTAGTTCCCGTCGGGCGTGAAGTCGGGTGAGAGGTAGGAGTTGTCTTCACCCGTGGTGAGCTGCACCGTGTCCCGTCCGTCGGCTGAAAGCAACCACACGTTGTCGTCCCCACTCCGGTCCGAGACGAAAACGATCCACTTTCCGTCCGGGCTATAGCGCGGTTGCATGTCGTGCGCGAGACCTCGGGTGAGCGGGGTAGCTTGCCCCCCGACGATCGGCACGGTGTAGAGGTCACCGAGAAGATCAAACACGATGGTCTGCCCATCCGGACTCACATCGAGCGAGATCCAGGTACCAGTCGTGGTCGTGAATCTGGCAGTCCGTGCTTGTTGCAGGGGCAACCCCTTCTTCGTCGTGTCCGTACTGGCACCCGGGGCGGCGAAGAGGTGGACTGGCATGAGAGCAGCGAGCAGGAGGGCAACGACGGGGACACGCGACTTCGAGACGGACATGGGCAACTCCATGCGGCCAGACGGAAGTGAGGAGGTGGATATCTTACTCTCAACCATTGATCTAGGCCACCTGCGGCCCGGGTGTCACTACGTCTCAACCCCTGACCGGTTTCGCGACCCGGTGCAAAGTCCCCTAGTGCCAAATGCTCCGATCGGTGGCATTCTTTTCCGGATGATGCACAGGGCTCCCCTCCTCTGGCTGGGTCTGTGTCTGATGGGGTGCGCCCCAAAGACCACCAAGTTCGTGTTTGTACCACCACCCACTGCCGAGGCGATGTCCCTTCTGGGCGACACGCTCTGGACGCTTCCCATCAAGACCGAGGATGGTCCCGGGCTGGTCTTCAGGCTGGATGAGGCCCGTGACAGGGTGACCCAGAATCCGGGCAGCATAGATGCCCGGCTCGTCCTGGGTCGGCGAACCGAGGAGATGGGCCGGCTCCGCGGCGCAATTCGGGTCTACACGCAGGCCATGCAGGAGTTGAACGCCGATCGTCGGCTCTGGTGGCGGCGCGGCCGGCTCCTGTTGCAGATCCGTGAGGTGGACCTCGCCATTCGCGACTTCCAATACGCGGCACAAGACAACTTCGCCCCGTCGAGCAAGGGGAGGACCGAGTTCGAAGAACTGCGGACGGGGGAGGGCGTGGCTGTTACGACGATTCTCTACAGCACGTTCCATTACTTGGGGTTCGCTTACTACGTCCAAGGCAGTTTCGAGAAGGCGCGCATCGCCTTCGCCACGGCCCTGAACGAGGCGGCCTCGACGGATGAGACCATCGCAACGCTGTTCTGGCTCTTCTTGGCCAGCCAGCGTGCGGGACTGGTGACAGAGGGTAGAGCACTTTTGGAGGGGTTAGACTCCCAGGTAGACCTCGCCTACGCCAGAGCGGAACTCGACATGCTCCTGGCCTTCAGGGGCGACAGGGAAATCGAAGATCTCCCGGTCGATCTGAATGCCCGAATCCAAACCGGCGATCAGGCACTGTATGCCTACGGTATCGGTGTGGGGCTGCTGCTGCTCGACCGAATCGAAGAGGCCACGCTTCTCTTCGAACGAGTGCGCCGGGCAGACGACTGGACGAGGTGGCCCGTCCTCGCCGCCGAGGCGGACCTGACTAGACTCAGAGGGGAAACACCGTGAAAGAACTCTTATGCATCCCACCACAGCCTCGGACGGCGGCCCTGTTGATCGCCTTGGGGATCGCTTCCGCGGTCGTGGCGTGTGGGTCACCACCACCCGAACCAACGGGACCACCACAGCCGGTCGAAGCGATCTCACTCATGGGAGACTCCCTCCGACGACCAGCGCTCCCGCCCGAGGCACTGGCGCGCATGGAGGCTCAACTCGACTCTGCCAAAGCGGCCTACCTGGCCGACTCCACATCGGCCGACGGTCTCATCTGGGTCGGTCGCCGGCTTGCCTACCTTGGGAGGTACCGGGAGGCGATCGGAATCTTCAGCTACGGAGTCACGGCACACCCCGACGACCCCCGGATTTACCGACACCGCGGCCATCGCTACATCACGACGCGCCAACTCGATCTCGCCATTGCGGATTTCGAACACGCGGCGGAGCTGGTGCGGGGAACTCCCGATGTCATCGAACCGGATGGCCAGCCCAACGCACGGAACATCCCGACCAGCACCCTGCAGTCCAACATCTTCTATCACCTCGGACTCGCCTACTATCTCAAGGGGGATCTCGAGCGAGCTCTCGCCGCCTATCGAGAAGACCTCGCCGTTTCCACGAACCCCGACATGCTCGTGGCGTCCAGCTATTGGACGTACATGACCCTCCAGCGGCTCGGCCACTCGGAGGCCGCCGACTCCCTGTTGCTCCCAATCTCCGCGGATATGGACATCATCGAGAATACCGCGTACCACAACTTGTTGCTGCTGTTCAAGGGAGAATTGGAGCCTGAAGCCCTAACCGATGGAGACGGTGATGATCTGCGGGACGCTACGACGAGCTATGGCCTCGGTGTCTGGCACCTGATCAATGGGCGCCAGGCCGAGGCCATGGAGACGTTCCGCCGAATCGTGGCGACCGGACCGTGGAATTCCTTCGGCTACATCGCGGCCGAGGCGGAATTGGCCCGATCGCCATAGGAACTACTGCAGTCGGTACCTCTCGAGAATCTGGAGATCGTCTTCGTTGGACCATCGGGTGTAGATGACGCCATCCCCGAACCCAATCAAACGGCGACCTTCCGGCAAAACCACACGACGCGCCAGCGTCGCGTTCGCGCCGAAAATATCGAAGACACGACCCGATCCGGCGGGCACCGAGCGTTCCACCCATGCCTCCCCCGAAGGTGAGACCCAGACGCCGTTGGTGACAAAGGGCGGCTTCGCTTCGGGCCACTCCTGACTCCTGGTATCCGGAGGTGCGCTCCCTCCCATCCTCATGCCCCCACGCCGCATGGTGACGCTCATCTGACCATTGTTATTGGTCACGCCGACGGAAACCCCATCAGCCGACTGACCAACCCACTCTAGTTTCTCGGCCTCCCTAATGGGGACAGGACGCCAAGCATTGGGAGGTCCGACTCTCTTGGCACCACCCGGGGTCACCCACTCGAGCCGGTAGTCGGCCGCCCGGACGATTGCGATTCGTCCGTCGGGGGCAACGGCCCAAGAATCCCGCGGGCTGAACGGGATCATCTGCATGGAAACGCTCCGATTCTGCCCACTGCCGGATGTCGACACTTTGACATCCTCCCGCTTGACCGCCGCCACCGTGTCGAATGCCTCAGTCGCCGGGTCATATCTGACGATCTGGCCGGAGTCGGGCCGGCTGGAGCCACCAGGACCGAAGGCCGCATGCTCGAAATAGATCCCACCCCGCCCATCGGTCGCCCTCGGGATGAGCATCATCATTCCCTGCTGAGGGGATCCACGGGCGATCGACTTCGAATCTCGATATTTCAGGTTGCGATCGAACATGGTGAGTCGAGCGTTTCCGAGATCGAGGAGCAGTACTCCCCCTTCAGCCATCGAGAACAGCAGGTCCGGTCCCTTGTATTCGCCCGGACCTTGGCCCGAGCGACCCAGCGTGTCGACCTTCCCGCCCGTCATCGAGAACCGGAGTAGTGTCTCGTCGATGCCATCCGACACGAGCACTTTCCCGTCCGGCAGTTCCAGGAAACCTCGAATGGAACTGAATTCGAGAGGATAGGTGGCATCGGCCTTCGCCAGCCTTACTTCGGGGATCTGCTGGCACACGAGGGGAAACACCCCGGAGAATCCCGAGAGCGCCAACAACCCGAAAGCAGAGCGGAAAGTACGAATCAGCATGGTCCGTCCTTGACTGGAAGTATCGCTTGTTGTGATGCCCGGCGTACGTCGGTGGTCGCACGACCCAAATCCCAGGATCGATCTTCGCGGGAGGATTGGTGATCCACAAGGTAGGAGTCCGGGTCCTGTAAGGCCGCCATGTACTCAGTCCCCGCCTAGATTCAGTGTTGGAGGTCTGCGTCTATCGGTCTGAGTCGAGCATCAGGGTGATAGTCAGATCCGCGAATCGACATCGACGAGTTCGAACCAGGAGACCGTGCCGTGCGACGATTCGAGTTGGTAATCACCCTATGCCTGGCACTTGCGAGTGGAGTCCGGGCCCAGGAAACGCGGGCTGTAACTCTCGCCGAGGCGGTCGCATTGGCGTCGGAGGTGAATCCTTCGGTGATCCAGGCACGCGGCACGGTCCGGACGACGGGGGCGGGGGTTCGGACGGCGAAGGGGTCGTTTCTGCCCTCACTCAGCGGCGACGTCTCCGGAGGAAGTTCCTTCAGTGATGGGCCATCACGCACCGACCCGATCACCGGTGAATTGCTTCCGGGTGGGGTCAAGAGTCAGAGTGTGGGACTCGGGGTCTCGGGCAACCTCGAGATCTTCACGGGCTTCCGACGGGGAGCCGACCTCCGCGCCGCACGGGGCCGTGAGGACAGGGCCGGGGCCGATCTCACCGAAGCCATTGCCCAATCCACGCTTCAAGTCTCCAACGACTTCTACGCTGCGCTCTCCTCCAGTGAACTCGTGGCGGTGAGACGTGAAACCGTCCGCCGCGCCGAGGAGCAACTTGCCATCGCCGTCGCGAAACTGGCGACGCGTGCGGCCAACGTCTCCGACTCACTCCGTGCGGTCGTTCAGCTGGGAGAGGCCCGCTTGCAACTGGTGAGCGAAGAGGCGCGACTGGCCGCGGCGGAGGCAACCCTCGCGCAGCGGGTTGGTCTTCCGGGCCGAGTGTCGGCACGCCGAGATGCATCGCTGGATGTGCCCGGGGCTCCAATCGACGAGGCGGCACTCCTGCAGGAGGCGCTGGCGCGCGCACCGTCGGTCCTTGCCGGCGAGGCCGCCGTGCGGTCGGCGCAGGCGTCGGTGGCCGCCGCCAGGTCAGGGTACTTTCCGCGATTGATCCTCTCGGGCAACTACCAGTTCGCGGGGAACAATCAGAACGACTACCAGCTGTTCACCAACCGTCGAATTTCACTCGGCGTCAGCTGGCCGCTGTTCAACGGTTTTCGACGTGAAGAAGAGGTCGTACAAAGCCAGGTGTCGCTGGACAACGAGCGGGGGCGGTTGGCAGATGCCCGGCGCCAAGTAGAGTCCCGTCTGGCAGCCCAATTCGCCGCTCTCGACGCCGCGGAACAGCGCATTACCCTGACCCAACTCAGTGTGGCGGCAGCACGCGCCGACGTGACCGTTGCCCTGGAGAGGTACCGCCTAGGATCGATTGGGATCGTCGACCTCAACTCGGCACAGGCGGGTTTGACTCGCGCGGAGGAAGCTGCCGTCTCCGCCCGATTCGAGTACCTCCGGGCTCGGGCTGAAATCGCAGCCATTCTGGGGAGACCCTTGTGATGCCCTCTTTTGAGATTCTGCGGGTTCGTGGATTGCCGTTGGTCGCGCTGCTCCTGGCGGCGTGCGCGGGCGCATCGGACGCTCCCGGCAACGGGGCGGAGCAGGATGCCGAGGAGGGCGGAACTTCTTCGCTGTCCCTTCCCGTCGTCGGTGCCGAAGTACGCCGGGGGGATCTGATCCTCTCGGTGACGACGACGGCACAAATCAGCTCCGAATCGGTCGTGAACCTTCGGGCCGAAGCGCAAGGCATCGTGGCCGAAGTTCCGGTGCGCCCGGGTACGACGGTCACGAAGGGCACCATCATCCTGCGTCTCGACCCTCGACCGTTCGATCTCGCGGTTGAGGAAGCGCAGGCGGCGGTGGCGGAGGCGCGACTCCGTCTCCTCGACAATACGGTGCCCGACTCCATCGTCACCGGGAAACCCGTGACCGGAGAACGCCTGCGGAATGCAGAGGTCAGATCGGGACTCGATGCGGCCGAGGTCCGGCTCGCCCGGGCAGAGTTCGAACGCGAACGCTCGGTCGTGCGGGCGCCATTCGATGGTGTACTGGACGATTTGCGCATCGCCCTCGGCGAGCGTATCACCGTGGGTCAGGAGATAGGGAAGCTGGTGGACCTCGAGCATCTTCGGATCGATGCTGCCGTCTTGGAACACGACCTCCCGCTGATCCGGGTCGGCGGTGCGGCCACCGTTATGACGGCTGCCGCGCCTGATACACCGGTGAGAGGACGGATCGAGGCAGTCCTGCCACTCGTCGACTCCGCGACGCGAGCCGGACATGCGCTGATCCGTGTCCCGGGAGACGGATTGCTCCGACCCGGGATGTATGCCGACGTTCGCCTGGAGGCGAGCCGCCTGCCCGATCGGGTGATCGTGCCGCTGAGCGCCGTTATCGAACGAGACGGCCGACCACTCGTGTTCGTGGTGCGTAACGGACGAGCACAATGGACCTACCTAACGACAGGCCGAAGTAACGGGTTCGAGTTCGAGGTCCTGCCCGACAGTTCAACCGGAGAGATCAGTGTTCAGCCGGGCGACACGGTCCTCGTTGAGGGGCATCTGACTCTCACCCACGACGCGCCGGTACGGGTCGTCCCTCGCGCCGAACGACCGGCTCCGTGACCTCATCGTCCTTGGATCTCGCTACCGCTAAGATCTGAGTCGATCGTGTCCCTCGCCTCTTCGGCGCTCCGCCGACCGATCACGACCATCTCTGCCACACTGGGGGTCGTCCTCCTCGGTGCTGTCTCCCTCAGTCGTCTTCCTGTGGCCTTGCTCCCGGATGTCACACTGCCGGTGCTCACCATCCGCACCGTGTATCCGGGAGCTGCCGCGACGGAAGTATCGCGGCTGGTGGCGGAGCCGATCGAGGAGGCCGTGGCCTCAACGCCCGGACTGAGCGAAGTCAGGTCGGTGGCTCGGAATGGGGAAGCGACCACCACCCTTCGGTTCGCCTGGGGAACGGACATGGCTCATACCGTTCTCCTGGTCAGAGAGCGGCTCGACAATGCCCGCGCACAGCTTCCAGAGCGAGCGGAGAGGCCGACCCTCCTGACGTCCGACCCCGGTGAGCGACCGATTGCCGTGCTCGCGTTGAGCGGGCCGGGTGATCTGCTCAACATCGCGCGAACCGCCGAGGATGTGCACGCCCGCCGATTGGAACAGCTACCTGGGATCGCGAGTGTGGCGGTGGCTGGTCGGCCCGAGGAGGAGATCCGAATCGAGGTGGACCCCGAGCGGACCCGTGCCCTGAGCATCACGCCAGACCAGATCGCCACCGCAGTCAGGCAGGCGAATGCCAGTGCACCGGGAGGGACGGTGCGGAGGGGGCAGTTCCGGCTGCCTCTCAGAGCCTTCACGGAATTCGGATCGATTGACGAGATCCTCGAAACCCCGGTGGGCCCCGCCAGGTCGGGAATCCGCCTCCGAGACCTCGCGGCGGTCAAGCTCACCACGGCCGACCCCGTCACGCTCACTCGCCTCGATGGCCAGCCTGCCGTCGGACTCGTGGTCTACAAGGACGCCGGCGCCAACACGGTCACCGTGACTCGCGCGCTGTATGACGTCGTTGGTGAGTTGGTGGCGGAATTCCCGGAGATCCAGGTGGCCGTGGTCGCGGCTCAGGCGGAGTTCGTGACCGACGCGCTCAGTAACCTGGGACAGGAGATCATTGCCGGTGGTCTCATGTCACTGATCGTGATCCTGCTCTTCATCCGCGACGTGAGAACCTCATTGGCGATCGGCCTGATCGTCCCACTTTCCGTCTTGATGGCTCTTGTCGTATTGCAGCAACTGGACGTGACCATCAACATCCTCTCGCTTGGCGGGCTGGCTCTTGGGGTGGGCCTTCTGGTGGACAATGCCATCGTCGTGGCGGAGGCTACCGGCAGGCTCCGCGAAGAGGGAAAGCCCATCCTCGAGGCTGCCCGGGTCGCCGCCGAGCAGGTCTCCGCACCACTGATTGCCGGCACCCTCACCACCCTGCTGGTCTTCGGCCCGATCGTCTTCGTCCAAGGCCTGGGCGCGGCCTTGTTCCGGGACTTGAGCCTGAGCGTGGTCACCACGGTTGGAGCCTCTCTCATTCTGGCCCTGACGCTGATGCCCGTGATGATGACGACGGGGCGATCTGCGAAACCGCATGTAGGCCCGAGTCGCCCAAGTGTCACGTTGTCTGGTCTCTATGCCTTCGGCCATCGCGCCGCCGAGTGGTACGAGCGAGGAATGATGTGGTGCCTCCACCGACCGCGGCGGGTGTTCGCCGCCGCCATCATGGTGACCGCCGTGACGGTGATCATCACCCTCCGACTCCCCCGTGAGATTCTTCCCGGCGTGGAGGAGGGGATCGTTGTCGTCTCGCTCAAGTTGGCGGACGGGACCGCCATCGAAGAAACGACCCGTCAAGCTGCACGACTCGAAGAGGCGGCGAGGACGAGAGGCGCCTCGGGTATCTACAGTCGAATTGGAACCGCCACCGACGAAGAGGTGCTCGCGGGTGCCGACCCCGGGTCATCGAGCAGCGGCCAAGTGTTGATTCCCGTGCCGGAGGGAGTGACGGCGGAACAATTCGCAAGCGATCTCCGACTTGCCGTCCCCGACCTCGCCCAAGGCTATTTGGCCTTCGATCTTGCGGGTCAGTCGGAATTCGGGAGTCTCATTGGCCGTGAAGGCCGAACCATTCGTGTGGAGGTCTCGGGGCCGCGCGCGGAAGAAGCCGCCCGCTGGGCAGACTCCGTTCGGTCGCACCTGGCGGGCATTCCCTCCCTGACCGATGTCCGCCACGCGTTCAGTGGTACACAACCCTCGGTGGAGATGACCTTCGAGCGCACTCGGATCGCGCAGCGCGGCCTCACCCTCGATGCGGTTTCGGGGGCGATTGCGGGTGGCCTTGGGGGTGTCGAGGCGAACGACTTCCGCGAAACGGACCGGCGGACCCCGATCCGTGTCCGTTTCGTGGGTGAGGCGAACGAAGATCTGGAGGCAGCCCTGGCGACGCCAGTGGCCGGGATCCCCGCAGGACAGCTCGTGCGGACGTTGGAGACGCCGGCGCCGATCGAAGTGGTTCGTCTCAACCAGCGGCCCGTTGCCGTGATCGATGCGCTCGTGGAGTCGGGAGGAACGGCCCGGGCATCCCGTGATGTTGAGGAAGCCCTCAGTCAGCTCGCCCCCCCTCCCGGACTGTCCTGGGCTCTCAGCGGAGCCGATGTCGAGCAGCGCAAAACGACTGCGGAGTTGGGGCTCGTCGGCATCCTCGCGGCAGCACTGGTCTTCCTGGTTCTGGCCGGTGAGTTCGCCTCGTTCACCACGCCACTCCTGATCATGTTGACCGTTCCCCTGGCGGCGGCCGGCGGGATCGTATTTCTCTGGCTCACGGGTCAAAGCCTCAACACGGTCTCGCTCATTGGCCTGGTGGTGATGATCGGGATCGCGGACAATGATGCCGTCGTAAAGCTCGATGCAATCCGACGGTTTCGGCGGGCGGGGCATTCCGTGAATGAGTCCGTGCTCCTTGGTGGTCGGCAGCGGCTCCGGGCCATTACCATGACCTCGATCACGACCATCGTTGGGGTTCTGCCGCTCGTCTTCGGTTGGGGTAGCGGCGGGGAGTTGTACCAGCCCCTCGCCGCAGGAATCATCGGGGGATCGGTGAGCGCGACTCTGGTCACCTTCTTCCTTCTGCCCACGGCCTACGCCGTGGTGGAGCGCCGCGCCGAGCGTCGCGCTGAGCGCGGGAGTACTTCGGAGCCAGCCACGTGATTCGGTGGGCCACTGGGCGGCCGGCCGTCATCTGGTCCTTCGGGGTCGCGATTCTCCTCGCCGGGGGTGTTGCCTTCACACGTCTCCCTCTGGCAACACGGGCCCAGGTCGAGCTGCCTCGGCTCCGGGTCGAGACCCAGTGGCCTGGGGCGTCCGCGGAGCTGATCGAGTCGTATCTCACCTCACCCATCGAGAACGCGATCCAACCGGTTCGGGGCGTTCGCAAGACCAACAGTGAGTCGGGAGATCGTGGGAGTTCGATCACGGTCGAGCTCGATCCGGACGTGAGTGTGGCCATGGTTCGCCTGGCCATCCTCGAGCGCATTGAACTCCTCCGTTCGGAGCTGCCACTCGGAGTCGCTCCGCCACGGGTGTCGAACTACGTGCCGGAAGATCTCGACGAGCGACCCTTGCTCGAATACACGGTCGCAGGACCGTACACGCCTGGTACGCTCACAAAACTCGTCGATACCGAAATCCGACCGCGGCTCGCGACGGTCAATGGCGTCTCCGGGATAGACAGTTATGGCCTCGCCGAAACCGGGATCTCGGTCATTTACGACGCCTCTCGCCTCCGCCAAGTGGGACTCCGGCCCGAGGACCTGGCCGTCGCGATCCGCGATGCGCGGCGTGTGGAGGCGCTGGGTGAGGATCGCCAAGGACTGCTGCGCCGACCGGTGGTGATACGCGATCAGCCCCGGCAAATGGAAGATCTTGGTGACCTGCCCGTGCGGGCGCAGTCCGGCCGAGTGTTCCTCATTCGGGATCTCGCGGAGATACGGCAGGAGGAGGACACGCGGGGTCGCTTCAATCGCTTCAACGGTCAGTCTGCCGTCTCGATGAGTGTGAGCCGCCTCGCCGGCGCCGACGCGATCAAGACGGCGGCGCGCGTGGAGAAGGCCATTTCGGCTATGGGAACGGTGCTGCCTGCAGGCATTTCATTCACCAAACAATGGGACGAGAGCACCGAACTCTCAAAACAGTTGCGCGAACTCGCCCTGCGTGGCGCATTGGCCTTCGGCGGTGTCCTCCTCGTCCTCGCCCTCACGTTGCGCAATGCGCGATCGGTGTTTCTGGTCATGGGAAGCGCCGCCATGGCGATTGCCGGAACGGCTCTGGCGCTCTACCTCCTCGAGGTACCCGCGAATTTGCTCACTCTCGCCGGACTCGGGATGGGGGTGGGGATCCTGGTACAGAACGGCCTCATCGTCGTCGAGCGGCTCAGAAGTGCGCCAGATACCCCGGAGGGTCGTGCGGCGGCCGGGGCAAACATTCTCCCGGCTGTCGGGGGGTCGACTCTCACCACGGCAGTCGTCCTGCTGCCATTCCTCTATCTCCAAGGAAACGCACGAGCGGCATTCGTCCCCTTCGCCGTTGCGTTCGCCCTCGCCCTGTTGTGGTCGGTGTTCGCCTCCGTGGTGATGATTCCGGCGGTCAGCAGGGGACACGGACGCCACCGGAGCCGACACCCGGCGCTTCGGCGGGTGTACGAGTGGACCCTCTTCAAACTGCTCCGGTGGCGATGGGTTGTGGTCGGAGTGACGGCCATGACACTGGGAATCCTGGGCTGGGGGTTCGCAACCCGCGTGGAGCGGATCTCTTTCGCGGGGTTTGGCGGCGATCGCACTCAACTGATCGTCGGCATGGGTTTTCCTCGGGGGTCGGATCCCACCAGCCTCGACCTCGCGATGCGCGAGTTCGAGTCCATCGCCGTGGGCCAACCAGGCGTCGAGCAAGTGCGCAGTCAGGGATTCGGCAGCTTCGCCCAGATGCGTGTCCTGTTCGCCAAGGAAGCGGCGTTGACTCCCATCCCGTCGATGATGCAGGACGCCATGACCCAGCGGGCGGTTCTGATCGGCGGGGCTCAGGTGAGTGTGTTCGGTCGGGGACAGGGTTTTGCAACCGGCGGTGGAGGGTCAACCGTGGCGTTTCGGCTCAAGCTGCTGGGGTACTCCTTCTCAGGACTGGAACGGCTGGCGAAGGATCTGGCCAGGCGTCTCGAGGCTATCCCGCGCGTGCGGAACGTGAATATCAACGCGGGGAGTTTCTTCGGCGCCGACCGCGCCATCAGTGTTGCCCTCGACCCGGATCGAGCGGCGCTGGCCCGAGCGGGAATCACGGCGACCCAGTTCGCCGCGACCGTGGCAAGAGAGATCCGCGGTCAACAAGGTGGGACCCGGATCGAGCTGGAGGGTGAGGAAGTCATCGTCACCTTGAAAGCAAGCGGCGCACGCGAACGCTCCTTGGAAGAACTTCGCAACACCGTCGTGCCCAACGCCTCCAATGCGCCCACCAGGATCGGGGATCTCGCCACCGTAGGTGAACGTGAGGGATTGAGCACCATCAGCCGGGAGGACCAGCAGTACGTGCGGATCGTCAGCTACGACTTTCGCGGCCCGGCGCGACTGGCGCAACGAACTCATGACGCGTTCATGGAGTCCATTCAAGTTCCCGCAGGATACTCCGTGGACGACGAACAATTCGAATGGGAGCAGGACGAAAGCGGCAAGGGGCTGTGGCTCGTATTCGGGGCCGGCCTGGTCCTCGTCATTCTTGCCGTGGCTCTCGTATTCGATTCGACCTGGGCTGCGGCCATGGTCTTCCTGAGCCTTCCCGTGGCCGTCGCTGGGGTTGCTGCGATCTTTTGGATGACGGATACCCCGTTCGGCCGAGAGGCTGCGGTCGGTCTGATCCTGGTCATCGGCCTGGCCGTCAATCAGACCATTCTCCTGGTGCATGGTGTCTTGAGTCGACGAACGACTCGGCAAGGAAATACGCGGACTATCCGCAGGGTGACGGCACGTCACATCTTGGGGGCGACCAGGGAACGAACCGGAATGATCGTCCTGGTGACCCTCACCACCCTCGCCGGCCTCCTGCCGTTGGCGATCGGAACCGACCTCGACAGTCTCTTCGGCGCCATTGCATTGGCCACCGTTGGGGGAACGCTCGCCGGGGCGCTCGGCGCGCTGGTCGTGGTCCCGGCCCTGCTACCCGGTATCCGCCGCCGTAGACGCCCAGGGCCCTCTTCATAAGCCCTTATCAAATAACTAGTTAGACTATCACGCCTTGCTTGCTCTCCGGGGGCGATGCGACTAGATTTGGGGGACCCCACGGGCGAGGTTCTCGGCCCGTTTTTCCATGATTTCTTACGAGCCTGAGCCCTCATGACCGCGCCCAATTCGCGTGAACGAATTCTTCCCCGACCCATCCAGGAGGAGTTGAAGCAGTCCTTCATCAACTACTCGATGAGCGTCATCGTATCGCGCGCCCTGCCAGACGTGCGCGAC
>QKDC01000048.1 GCA_003246755.1 Gemmatimonadota bacterium
GTATCTCCATGGGGCTGACCATCGATGGTTCGGTTCTTACAGCTCCCGCGACCGAAAAGGCCAACCAGCGTGCGGTGGGAGAGGACATTAGTGCGGCCGGTGTTCAGTTGTCCAACGACATCACCTTTCAGTACCTCTCGGTGCTCGAGAGCGTGGCCCGAACGGAGGTCGCGCGCCAGGACATTCTCCGGAACGATGCCTTTCTCACTCTGGCCCGCGCTCGGCAACAGCTCGGTCAGGCGACGTTGCTCGACGTGCGCCAGGCGGAAGTAACCCGAGGCCAGTCCGAAGTATCCTTCCTCCAATCGTTGCAGGCGGAGAACGAGGCAAAGCTGGAACTCTTCCGGCGGATGGGCGTCACCCTCGATGTGCCGGTGACCGAAGTAGCACTGACCGATTCATTCCCGGTTACCGCACCGGATTTCGACTTGGCGGCCCTGCTCCGTATGGCAGAGTCCGACAACCCGACCATCCGGGCATCCCGGGCACGTGAAGATGCGGCTGGTTCGTCCGTCACGGCTGCGAAGTCACAGTACCTTCCAAGCCTCAATTTCTCGGCGGGCTGGAACGGATTCACTCAGGAGTTTACGAACAGTGGTTTGCTGGTTGACCGGGCGACGAGTCAGGCCATCGGCGCGCTGAACGACTGCGAGTTCCAGAACGCGTTGATCGGGGCCCTGCCTGGGGGCGGGATCCCGGGACAGGACAATGGCGGCATGGTCCCCGACTGCAAGGCGTTCGCCGGCCTCGACGCTACCGGTACCGCACTCATTCCGGACATCAGCGGGGCAATCCTGTCAGGCAACGACCAGTTCCCGTTCAACTACAACGCACAACCCTTCCGAGCCTCGGTGTCGGTTTCCTTGCCCATTTTTGTGGGCTTCCGGCGTAACCTCCAGGTCGCGCAGGCCAATGCCGCCCGGGAGGACGCCGCCGAACGGACGCGGGCCGCCAGTCTCATGGTCCAAGCGGATGTCCAGGGTCGTTACCTCGCTTTGCATACCGCCTACCAGACCATCGCCGTTCAGGAGGCAAACCGGTCGGCGGCCAACGAACAGCTCACCCTGGCCCAGGAGCGGTTCAGGCTTGGTAACGGGAGCTCGCTCGAGGTCTCCGATGCCCAAGCGGCCGTCTCGCGGGCTGAAGGTGATTACGTGAACGCCCTGTACAGTTATCACAAAGCCATCGCCGCATTGGAGTACGCGGTGGGCCGTCCCTTACGATAGCGAGCGCACACATGTCCCGTAGAACCAAAGTTGGTCTCTTCATCGGCATCACGGCCATAGTGATCGTCGCCATCTCATCGCTTTCCGCCGCGCGACGCGCCGGCAAGGGTCTCGAGGTGAGAATCGAAGAGGTCGCGGCGCATGACCTCACCTCGATCGTGACGGCCAGCGGAAAGATCGAAGCTCAAACCAAGGTCGACATCAGCGCCGACATCACCGGCCGCATCATCAAGATCGGAGTGCGCGAAGGTGATCGCGTAGAGAAAGGTCAGCTCCTGATCCAGATCGACCCGGCGCAGTATCAGTCCATCGTCGATCGCGCCGCGGCCTTCCTGCAATCGAGTCAGGCCAATCTGCTCCAGGTCACGGCCAACCGAGACCAGGCGAAGCGGACCGTGGATCGAGCCAAGGAGTTGCAGCGGACCAATCCGAACCTGATCTCGACCGAGGCCGTCGAGCAGGCTCAGCAGTCGTATGACGTGGCCGTCGCCTCATTCAACTCGAATCAGAGCCAGGTCGATCAGGCGCGTGCCTCCCTGCAGGAGGCCCGGGACAACCTTGCCAAGACTCGGCTCTATGCGCCCATCTCCGGGACAGTGACACGACTCGCGGTGGAAGAGGGAGAGGTCGCTGTGCCAGGGACCTTTTCACGGGAAACCGGTCTCCTCATGACCGTATCCGATTTGTCCATCATCCTCGCGAAGGTCGACGTTGATGAGACTGACGTCGTGCGCCTGACCCTGGGAGACAGTGTCGCAGTGGCGATCGATGCCTTCCCTGATACGGCCTTCGTGGGGCGGGTCAGCAAGATCAGCCATAGCGCCAAACTCTCGCAGGTGTCCGGCGGCGCTTCACAGGACCGGGCGGTCGACTTCGAAGTGGAAATCCAGTTGGAGGACCCACCGGCGGACATCCGACCCGACTTGAGTGCCACGGCCCGAATCGTGACCGATACCCGGGCACAGGTACCGAGCATCCCGATTATCGCGCTCACGGTTCGCGAACACGAAGACCTGCCGAACGAACTGAAGGAAACGACCACGGCTTCCACCACCCCGACTGGTGACAAGAAAAATGAGCGAGAGGGGGTGTTCGTCGTCCGGAACGGGATCGCGACCTTTGTGCCGGTCAAGATCGGCATTGCCGGCGAAGAGCACTTTGAGTTGATCGAGGGCCTGCAGCTCGGTGACAGCATCGTCGCAGGACCGTATCAGGCAATCCGTGACATGGCCGACAGTACCAAGGTCAAGCAATTGGAAGAGAAGAAGGAGCCCAGGTCATGAGCGACGCGGTGATTCAATTCCGGGATCTCCGTCGTGAATATGACATGGGCGGTGAACTGGTTCGTGCCCTTGCCGGGGTCACCCTCACCATCCGGCGAAATGAGTATGTCGCTGTCATGGGTCCTTCGGGCTCAGGCAAATCGACCCTCATGAACCTCATCGGGTGCTTGGACACACCCACCGAGGGCGAGTACTGGCTCAACGGCCAGGAAGTCTCCCGGATGACTGACGATGCCTTGGCCCGAGTGCGGAATAAGGAGATCGGATTCGTTTTCCAGACATTCAACCTCTTACCCAGGGCAACGGCCCTGCAGAATGTCGAACTCCCCCTCGTCTACGCTGGCCTGTCCGCGCGACTTCGACGGCGGAGCGCAGAAGAGGCCCTCACCCGTGTGGGGTTGGCCGACAGGATGGACCATCGGCCGAACGAGCTTTCCGGCGGACAACGCCAGCGAGTCGCGATCGCGCGAGCCCTGGTCAATCGCCCCTCGATCCTGCTGGCGGACGAGCCCACCGGTAACCTCGACAGCGCGACGAGCGAAGAGATCATGCGCGTCTTCGGGCACTTGCATGCGCAAGGTCAGACCATCGTGATGGTAACGCATGAAGCAGACATCGCCGAGCATGCAGAGCGGGTCGTACTGCTGCGTGACGGACAAGTGGAGTCTGACACCACTCGTACGGCCCACGCGGCGGCCTGATGCGATTGCTCGAGGCGATTCGGATCGCCCTTCAGATGATCTGGGCGCAGAAGCTGAAGAGCTTCTTCTCCCTGGTTGGCGTCACGATCGGCGTCACCTTTCTGATCGCCGTCGTCTCGATCGTGCAGGGCATGAACGTCTACATGGAAGATCAGTTCGCCAACCGGTTGGTGGGGCTCAACACCTTCCAACTGCGCCGCTTCCCCGGCATCAACATGGGCGACATCAGCGAGGACACCTGGCGAGAATGGCTTCGTCGTCCCCGAATCACGTACGCCGATGCCGACTACGTCGAGGATCGGGTCCGAACGCCCGTCGTGCTCTCGCGCTACTGCCAGGAGCGCATGACCATCAGTTACGGTGGACGGCAGGCCAAAGACATCGAAGTGCAAGGGGCCGATGCGGCCTTCTTCCAGATCAAGAACTATGAAATCGCCGCCGGACGACCCTTTTCGCCTCAGGAAGCCCGGGTGGGAGCGCCGGTGGTGGTCATCGGTGACCTCCTCGCAGAGAAGCTCTATGAGGGTCTCGACCCTGTCGGCAAGACCGCCCTCATCGGAGGGCTGCCCTATCGCATTATCGGGGTGGTCGCAAAGCAGGGGACGATCTTTGGTCTGTCACTCGACAAGTTCGTGGTGGTGCCGTTCAACGCCCCGGCGCGTCGAAAGATCTGTATGTACAATACGATGGACGAGTTGTACGTCCAGGCGTCGAGTTCCCCTGTGATGCTGACCGCCATGGACGAAGTCGAGTCGATGATGCGATCCCGGCGCCAGCTCAAGCCCACCGAAGAGAGCAACTTCTACCTGCAGACCGCGGAGGGAGCGCTGGAAGGCTGGCAGCGCATCTCCCGCATCCTCTTCATGGCACTGCCTGGGCTCGTGGCGATTTCCCTGGTCGTCGGTGGGATCGTGATCATGAACATCATGCTGATGGCGGTGGCCGAGCGTACACGGGAGATAGGTATCCGGAAGGCGCTGGGGGCGAAGCGGAGAGACATCCTGGCGCAGTTCATCGTCGAGTCGGCGACCATCTCAACGGTTGGTGCCATCTTCGGGATCGGACTGGGTATCGGACTCGCCTTTACGGTGAAAGCGCTCACCCCTTTCCCCGCCGCCGTGGCGCCCTGGTCGTTAGCAGTGGCGGTGGCGCTCGGTATCTCGGTCGGCATGTCCGCAGGGATCTACCCCGCAAGCCGCGCCTCCAAACTGGATCCCATCGTCGCGTTGAGGTCGGAATGAGCCGCACGAGCTTGGGAGCCACCATCAGCCGAATCGGCGAGGGCATGCTCATCGCCCTCGACTCCGTCCGGAGCAACAAGGCACGGGCGGCCCTGACGATCCTGGGTGTCGCGATCGGCGTGATGGTGGTGATTGCCATGGCATCCATGATCACGGGCATCAACACCAGTGTCGTCAAGGAAATCGAGACGTTGGGGCCGCGGACGTTCTTTGTCCAGAGGTTCTTCCAGGGAGGACTGAACATCTCCGATGGTTCGGACGAACTCTCCCCGTGGCGCCGGAACCCCTGGCTGACCGTCGAGGAGGCCGAGATGCTTCGGCGCCTGCCCCTGGTGCAGGAGGTGACGTGGCGGGAGGGCACCAGCGGGCCGGTGAGTTACAGGAATGTCGATCTCAAGAGCACCTCGATCGTCGGTTTCAGCGCCAGTTGGGTTGGCGTCGTGGGCGGCACCATCATGGCGGGCCGCAACTTCACCCACGCCGAAGAGGCTGCCGGAAGCATGGTGGCCGTGATCAACGACAAGATGGCTGAGTCGCTCTTTCCGGGCCTCGACCCCGTCGGGAAACAGATCAAGATCTTCGGTCAACCATTCCAGGTCGTGGGGATGTACGTCGATGCGAGCTCGCTCTTCAATGAGTCCTCCCCCATGGTCGCCATTCCCCACTCGGCTTTCACCAAGGTGGCCGACTATTTCAAGGGTTGGATGAACATCGCCGTGGTTCCGGTCCCGACGACCACCGTCTTCGAGGCCCAGGACCAGGTCATCGCCGCCATGCGCGCCAAGCGAGGGCTCAAGCCATCGCAAGACAACAATTTCGCGGTCGTGAGCCAGGACAAGATCATGGAGACGTTCAACAACATCACCGGCGGTTTCTTTCTGGTGATGTTGGCCCTCTCCAGCATCGGCCTCATGGTCGGTGGTGTGGGGGTCGTCGCCATCATGATGATCTCCGTCACCGAGCGTACCCGGGAGATCGGTGTGCGGAAAGCGCTCGGTGCCACCCGTGCCGAGATCATGCTGCAGTTCCTCGTCGAAGCGGCAACGCTGACCCTGCTCGGCGGGATCGTCGGGATGCTTCTGGGATCTGGTCTGGCCTGGGCGGTCAGTTCGTTTACTCCCATCCCGGCGGAGGTCCCGCTCTGGTCGGTGGTGATTGCCATTCTCGTCTCCGCGATCACCGGGATCTTCTTCGGCCTCTATCCCGCCAACCGCGCCTCACGCCTCGATCCCGTCGACGCCCTCCGATACGAATAGACCCCCGAGCGGGCTGAGGCCTAGGGCACGAGCAGCCCTGCGAACATCCAAGCCCCTCCTCGCGCCCAGGAGTTGCCATTGACTCGGTAGCCCCGCCTGCCGACAATCAGACCGTCATGCCCCTTCTGGAAGCCACCCTGCTCGCCTTCGCGGCGATCTGGACCGCGAAGCTGCGATCGTTCTTCACCCTGCTCGGCATCATCGTCTCCGTCGGCTTCCTGGTCGCAGTCGTGGCCATCATTCAAGGCATGAATGCCTACGTGGAGGAGAGCGTGGCCGGGGCGGTGATCGGAACCAACTCGTTCCAGGTTCGGCGGAGTCCCATTGCGCTCGGCGGCTTCACCACCGACGAAGAATTCAAACGGATCAATCGCCGTCCGGTCATCAGTCACGAGGATGCCGAAGTGGTCCGGGCCGCTCTCCCTGCTGCTGAAGCGGTTGCCGTGTCCTCGGGGTGGCCCCCTGTCACGAAGGACATCACCTACAGAAACACTACCGTCGGCAGCGTGATCGTTTCCGGAGCCACACCCGACTACCAACTCGTCCAGGACTACAGGTTCGAGGCGGGGGAACCCCTCACGCAGATCGACATCAACGAACGCCGGTACGTCGTGGTGCTCGGCTACGACATCGCCAGCGATCTCTTTCGCAATCCCGAGCGGGCGATAGGGAAGAAGATTCGTGTCGGGCGGCGTGAACTCACCGTGAAGGGCGTCATCGCCAAGAAGGGGAGAGTCCTCGGTCAGTCGTTCGATGCGTTCGTCATGCTGCCGATCAGCACCTTCGAGTCGTTCTACGGAAGGCGTCGCACGACGACCATTTCGGTCAAGATGACCGAGGCCGACGACCTGCCCGGTGCCATGGACCGAGCCGAAGAAGCCATGAGACTCTCCCACAAGCTTCGGCCCGGTGAGGAGAACGATTTCTCGATCGAGAAGGCCGATGCTCTGGTGGCCTTCTGGAAAGATCTGACTCGTGTGCTCTTCGCCGTGATTCCAGCCGTCGTCGCCATCGGGATCGTCGTCGGCGGAATCGTGATCATGAACATCATGCTGATGAGCGTCAACGAGCGAACCCGCGAGATCGGCATCCGGAAGTCCCTCGGCGCCAGCCGTGGGGATATCGAGCGACAATTTCTCGTCGAGGCGGTCGTCCTCTCCGCCGTGGGAGGATTGATGGGGGTGGCCGGCGGGTGGCTCCTGGCCTGGCTGGTTTCGGCGGCGACACCGCTGCCCGCCCGAGTGACTGGCTGGTCCGTTGTGGCTGCACTGGCCCTCGGTGCCGGAACCGGCATCGTCTTTGGGGTCTATCCCGCGACCCGAGCCGCACGGTTGGACCCCATCACCGCACTGAGGGCCGAATAGATGATCGGTCAATTCGTCGAGGCGATCTTCCTTGCCGCTTCGGCGATCCGGAGCAACAAACTCAGGTCGCTCCTGACGATCCTGGGCGTCGTCATCGGGGTGACGACGGTCATGGCCATGGCGTCGATCGTCGAGGGAATTCGCACGCAGGTCTTCAACGCCATCGAAACCGCCGCCCCCAAGACCTTCTATGTCATCCGCTATTTCTCCTCGACACCGGTCAACCCCGACAATCTGCCATACGAGATCAGGATCCGTCCGATTCTGCGCGAGAGTGACGTGCGGGCCCTCCGGGATACGGATGAAATCATCTATGCGGCACTCTGGATCCAGTTGTTCGAACGGATGGAGTATCAAGGGGTATCGACCCAGCTCGTGTCCGTCTTTGCCGCCGATGAGCGCTACATGGAGATCATCGGGGGCGGGATGGTGCGAGGGCGGTTCTTCACGCGCTCCGAAGTCAACTCCGGGGCAGATGTCGTCGTGCTCGAGGAAGAGGCGGCCGATCATCTCTTTGGCCGCACCAATCCATTGGGGAAGATCGTGCGCGTCGGACCCCGTCCCTTCCGGGTGATCGGGCTGTACCGACGTCCGGAGAACCTCTTCGAACCCCCGGGCCAGCAAGTCGGTGCCATCATCACCTACAAGAGCGGGAAGACCGGGTTCCACTACGATGAGACCCAAAGCCTCTTCATCGCCGCTCGAGGGCGCACTTCCCTTCCCGTCGAGGAGGCGCAAGATGCAGCGACGGCCGCACTCCGTCGCGCCCGAGGCCTCCGACCCGGTGCACCGAACACCTTTGACATCCTGACCCAGGATCAGATCGTTGGCCTGGTCTCCAACCTCACCTCGGCCTTCTTCCTGGTCATGGTCGCCCTCTCCGGCGTGGCGCTCATGGTAGGGGGGATTGGAGTGATGGCCATCATGATGGTATCGGTCACGGACCGGACCCGTGAAATCGGGCTCCGGAAGGCCGTTGGGGCCCGACGCTCCGAGATCATGTGGCAGTTCCTCGTCGAGTCGGCCAGCCTCACGCTGCTCGGCGGTCTCCTCGGTATCGCCGTGGGACTCGGCATGGGTGAACTGCTCAAACTGGCGCTCGACATCCAGGCCAGCGTCCCTCTCTGGAGCGCCATGGTCTCCGCCCTCGCGTCGGTGGCCATCGGCCTCATCTTCGGTCTCTATCCCGCTAACCGAGCTGCCAGGATGGATCCGATCGAGGCCTTGCGGCACGAATAACGCCTTCGTATCTCCCTTCTACCATCTCCTCACCAGGATCAACGCCAGATGCCGCTGGACATACTCGCTATCGCCGCCCACCGGGACGATGTGGAACTGACCTGCGGGGGGACCCTCGCCAAAGCCATCGATCAGGGGTACCGCGCGGGCATCCTCGACTTGACCCAGGGAGAGATGGGGACACGTGGCACGGCGGAGCTGAGGGCCCAGGAAGCGCTGACGGCAGCTGGCATCCTTGGGGTGCATGAACGCGTGAACGCGGAGTTGCCCGATGCCAGGCTGTGCAATAGCGACGACGCGAGGCGAGTGGTGATCACCTATCTGCGTCAGTTTCGTCCGCGCGTGGTCATTCTCCCCTACCCCGTCGGACGGCACCCGGACCATCGGATTGCCTCCGAGCTGGCGCGAGACGCCTGCTTCCTTTCTGGCTTGGCGAAGTACGACGCTCCGGGAGAGCCCCACAGACCCTTCAAGATTCTCTATGCGCTCGCTTATCGCGAAGACCCCGTGACCCCAACCTTCGTGGTCGATATCTCCGACCAGTTCGCACGAAAGATGGAGGCCATCCGATGCTATGCCAGCCAATTCGACGGGGCGACCACCGCTGGGGAGATCTTCCCGACCGGTCAGGACCTCTACGGACTGATTGAAACCCAATCGGCCCACTATGGCTCGTTGATCCGATGTCGCTACGGTGAGCCGTATTACACTCCCGAGACGGTCGAAGTATCCGACGTGGTTCAGTTGAGGGTTCAGAGCATGTAGGGGTACCCCCCCTTCAACGGGGGGATATCTTGGTAGCCATGGAAGACCCGATCTACTTCGACTACGCCGCTACGACGCCCGTGCGCCCCGAGGTTGTGGACGCCATGCTTCCCTACCTCGGGGCGTCTTTCGGGAATCCGTCGAGTCCGCACCGGTTCGGCCGGTCCGCCCGGGCTGGGCTGGAACAGGCACGTCGCGAGATCGCCGAGGCGGTCGGGGCCGAGCCGAACCAAGTGATCTTCACCTCAGGGGGAACCGAGGCAGACAATCTCGCCGTGATCGGAACCGCTCTCGCCGCCCGAAACAAGGGCAGGCGCATGGCTGCGGTGACAGCAAGCACGGAGCACAAGGCCATTCTTGCTGCTGCCCACGCCGTGGTTCACATGGGTGGAGAGGAAGTCATGCTGCCGACCGATGGCCACGGCCTCGTGGACCTGGATGCGCTGGCACGTGCTGTGGAGGCCCGGCCGGCGGTCGTCTCCATCATGTGGGTCAACAACGAGATCGGCGTCGTGCAACCGACCCAGGTCATCGCTCAGATCTGCGGCGAGGCAGAGGTCCCTTTTCATACCGATGCCGTCCAAGCATTCGGCAAGGTCCCCGTGTCGCTCTCCGAAACCCCGTGCACCCTGGTGAGTCTGTCCGGACACAAGATCGGGGCTCCGAAAGGGATCGGCGCGCTCATCGTCCGCGGCAAAGGAATCGTGGAAGCACTCGTCCACGGTGGTGGTCAGCAGTTCGGGATTCGACCCGGTACCGAAAACGTCGCCGGCGCTGTCGCCATGGGTTGCGCCGCGAGGTTGGCCGCGCAGGAGCAGGCATCGGAGGCGGGCCGGCTCCGCGAACTCCGGGACGAGTTGGCCGCCGGACTTCGAGGCGGTGTCCCCGACATCGTGATTCACGCCGAGAAGGTCGAACGGGCACCACACATCCTCTCCACCTCCGTCCCACGTACTGATGGACAGGCCCTGCTGATGCACCTCGACCTGGCCGGGATCGCGGCCTCCGGCGGTTCCGCATGCACGACGGGGTCTGTCGATCCCTCGCACGTCCTCGCCGCGCTCGGCGTTCCCCGCGACCTCGCGCAGGGGACGGTTCGCCTGAGTCTGGGCCACGATACCACGCGAGCCCACGTCGAACGGGTCATTGCCGTCTTCCCCGCCATCGTCCAAAAAGTCCGCGACTTGGCCGTCGTCCTCGGACGTGCCTGAGAAGGTCCTCATTGCCATGTCCGGCGGAGTCGATAGCTCCGTCGCGGCCGCCCTTCTCGTTGAGCAAGGTTACGAGGTGGTTGGCGCAACGCTCAAGCTCTTCTGCCACGGCGATGAGGTTCCGGATCGGCCCTGCTGTTCTCTGGATTCCATTACCGACGCGCGCGACGTCGCCCACCGCCTGGGAATCCCCCACTATGTCCTCAACCTCGAGGATCGATTCGGGAAGGACGTGATCCTGAACTTCGTCGAGGAGTACAGCCGCGGGCGGACACCCATCCCCTGTGTCCGATGCAACTCCTTCACGAAGTTCCGCGATCTCCTGGCCCACGCCGATGCCCTCGGCTGTGACTATCTCGCGACGGGGCACTATGTCGTGGCCCGCGATGGGGCCCTGTTTCGGGGTGAGGATCTGGAGAAGGATCAGAGCTACTTCCTGTGGGGAATCGATCGCCCGGTCGTGAACCGGATGCTCACTCCTGTGGGCGCCCTGCGCAAGGCGGACACACGCCGACTCGCCCGGTCGCTGGGGCTCTCGACGGCCGACAAACCTGAGTCCGTGGAGATCTGCTTCGTCCCGGACGGGAATTACGCTGGCGTCCTCGAACGGAAACTTCCCATCGCCTCACCCGCCCTGACCCCGGGGCCGCTGGTGACCACCGCGGGAGACGTGGTAGGCACGCACGCTGGGTTCGCCCGGTTTACCATCGGGCAGAGGCGCGGCCTGCCGGGAGGGGCCTCGGCCCCACGATACGTAATCGCGATCCGGCCCGAGCCCCGGGAGGTGGTTCTCGGTAGTGCCGAGGAACTCGACGGGGTCCGTGTCGCCCTTGATGAAGTCAACTGGCTCTCAGACCCCCTCCGCGAAGGTGACCGCTGCAACATCCAGCTTCGCTATCGATCGCGTGCGGTCCCGGCACAGGTGACAGGGGTGCATGGCTCGTCGGTGAGCTTCGACCTCCTCGAACCCGCTCGGGCCATCGCCCCAGGTCAATCCGGTGTCATGTACGCGGATGACGGCCAGGTCCTCGGTGGTGGAGTGATCGCCTGACGGTTTTCGGTCTATCTTCGGGAATCCCTCCTCACCAAAACAGACTTTCCGCCGTAGATTAGGGGCCATGACTGACGTCTTCATGAGTACCGACGCAGGGCTCCGTGCCCCGGACGACCTGCGGGACCCCTCGTTGTACATCAACCGCGAGCTGTCCTGGCTGGAGTTCAATCGCCGGGTGCTTCGCGAGGCACAGGATCCGCGAACTCCGCTGCTGGAACGCCTCAAGTTCCTATCCATCTTCAGCTCGAACCTCGACGAGTTCTTCCAAGTGCGTGTCGCCGGGCTGAAACAGCAACAGGCGGTCGGGTTCGTGGAACGGACGGCGGATGGCATGACCCCCGAGGAGCAACTCCGGGCGATCGCGGTGACCGCCAGCAGTCTGCAAGCAGAGCATTCCAGGTGTCTGCGGGACGAGGTCATTCCAGGATTGGCGGCGGCGGGCGTGTCTCTCGTGCTGGCGGAGTCCCAGCTCACCACCGAGGATCGGGAGCATCTCAGGGTCTACTTTGGCGATCATGTTTTTCCGGTCCTGACACCCCTCGCGGTCGACACTGCCCATCCTTTTCCCTACATCAGCAATCTGAGCATTTCACTCGCCGTGATTCTCCGGGGGGATGACAGCGAAGAGATGTTCGCACGGGTCAAGGTGCCGGGCATCCTCCCTCGGTGGGTCCCGCTCCCAGGGGAGAACCGTTATGTCCCCCTCGAACTCGTCATCAGCCTCCACGTCGAGACGCTCTTTCCGGGGATCGAGGTGCTGGGCTGCTATCCGTTCCGTATCACCCGCAACACCGATCTCGACCTCGACGATGACGACGCCGAGGATCTCCTGAGCCTGATTCAGGAAGAGGTGCGCAATCGGAGGTTCGCCGAGGTGGTACGTGTCGAGGTTCACTCGCGAATGCCGGGGTCGCTCCGCAAGCTGCTGCTCGAGGAATTCAACACCGAGCAGGAGGCCGAGGGGACCCTTCTCACGCGGGACGACGTCTACGTCATCGATGGTTTGCTGGACGCCGGAGCGCTGCTCTCCCTCGCGAGCATCGACAGGCCGGATCTCCGCGACGAGCCGTTCACCCCGGCCCTTCCCCAGCGTCTCGCCAGTACCCGGTCGATCTTCGATATCATCCGGGACGGTGACGTCTTCGTGCATCACCCGTACGAGACCTTCCCAGGCTCGGTCGAGCGATTCATCCAGACCGCGACGGAGGATCCTGACGTCCTGGCGATCAAGCTCACGCTCTACCGCATCGGGAATGACTCCAACATTGCCCGACTTCTCGCTCAGGCCGCAGAGCGGGGGAAGCAGGTGGCCGTCCTGATCGAACTGCAGGCCCGGTTCGATGAGGAGAGCAACATCCGCTGGGCGACGAGGCTACAGGACGCCGGGGCGCATGTCAGCTATGGGGTTGCGGGACTCAAGACCCACACCAAGACCATTCTCGTCGTACGACGCGAGGCAGAGGGCATTCGACGATACGTGCACATCGGAACCGGGAATTACTCCGCAAGGAACGCGAAGATCTATACGGACTTCGGACTCTTTTCCGCGGACGAGGACCTCGGTGCCGACCTCTCAGACCTGTTCAACGTGCTCACCGGAGTGTCAAACCAAGAGGAGTACCGGAAGTTGATCGTCGCCCCGGCGATGCTCCGAACCCACGTCATGCATCGTATCGAACGGGAAGCCGAGCACGCCCGCGCCGGGCGTCCGGCCCGGATCATCGCCAAGATGAATGCTCTGGTCGATCAACGGATCATCCTCGCCCTCTACGAAGCCTCGAACGCGGGTGTGGATATCGACCTCATCGTGCGGGGCATCTGTTGCCTTCGGCCCGGCATTGGAAAGGCAAGCGAACGCATCCGCGTGGTAAGTATCATCGGCCGGTTTCTCGAACATTCCCGAGCCTGGTATTTCCGGAACGATGGCCAAGAGGAAGTGTTCATCGGATCGGCTGATTGGATGCCACGAAACCTCAACAGGCGCGTCGAAGCCGCGGTGGAGGTCACCCGACCGGCGCATCGCGCCCTGGTGGTCGAACTGATGGAGGCGATGCTGGTTGACAACCGCCAGGCCTGGGATCTTCTGCCGGCAGGACTCTACCGCCAGCGTCATCCTGGGTTGGAACCGGAGCGCGCAACGCACCAACAGTCGATCGAACGCTACGCGGAACTTCCTCAGGAGCCGCGGCCCTAATAGGGCAATTCGGCGGCGTCGGCGAACTGCTTCAGGAGGGCTTCCTGATCCGGAGTGAGTTTGCCCGGCAGCTGGACACGCACGGTGACCAGTTGGTCACCCCGCGCCCCACCCTTTGCCACGCCCTGTCCCTTGATCCGGAACTTCCGTCCAGGTTGAGTCCCAGCCGGGATCTTCAAGAGCACCTTCCGGCCCTCGACGGTGCGGACTCGCACCTGGGTTCCGAGGATGGCTTGAGGCAGACTCACGGGAATCTCGCAGAGCAGATCGAGCCCGTTCCGCCGGAAGAATCGATCGGTCTCCACGGTAAGGGTGATCAGGAGGTCGCCGGCTTTGCCCCCGGAGTGTCCGGGCTCCCCCTGACCCTTGAGACGGATCTTCGTTCCTGAATCACTTCCGGGGGGAATGGCCACCATCAACTTCCGCTCGGTGCGTACCGCCCCGGCCCCACCGCAGGTCCCACATTTCTGGCTCGCCACCTTGCCACGACCTCGACAGAGCGGGCACGGTCGGTTGACGGCGAACCCGCCCTGCCCGAACGACACGGTCCCGCGGCCATTGCACTCGGAGCAGGTCGAGACGGTGGCGCCAGGGGCGGCACCATTCCCGGAGCACTGGGGACAGGTATCGGTGACGGGAACCGTCAGGGGAACCTTCCCTCCCAGGACGGCAGTCCGGAACGGAACCTCCAGGGTCGTTTCGACGGTCTCCCCGCGGCGGTCGTCCTTACGCCCTCGACCGAAGATGCTCGAGAAGAGGTCTCCGAGACCACCGAGATCTCCGAACTCAAATCCACCTGGTGGACTCCCAGGACTCCCGCCCGGACTCGTCGTGCGGGAACTCGGGCGCCGTGGGTCGAAGGCTCCCAGCCGCCGCATGGTGTCGTACTTTCGACGTTTCTCGTCATCGGAAAGCACCGAATGGGCCTCGGAGATCTGTTTGAACCGCTCCGCAGCCGATGGATTGTTGGGATTCGCGTCAGGATGATACTGTTTGGCGAGGCGACGGTACGCTTTCTTGATCTCCTCGGGTTTTGCACTCGAAGAGACACCAAGCACCTGGTAGTAGTCTGGTGTTGCCACCCTAGCCCTGGTCGCCGGTGTACACCTGGACCTTCGCGGGACGCACGAGAGTGCCTTTGAAAGCGTAACCCGCCTGGAACAGCGCGCTCACCTCGTGTTCCTGCTCCTCCGTCGGGGCAGGAAGCACTGCAACGGCTTCATGCATCGTCGGATCGAATGGGACACCGATGGGATCGATCCGTTCGAGACCAGCAGCCACCAGCTCCTTCCGGAGTTTTCGGTCGACGAGCACGAGGGCCTCGTGCATGACCTCGCGGGTCGTCGTCGTAAGATCCTGTTCGGCGAGTCGGTCGAGATCATCGAGAACTTCGAGGAGGCGCGCGACCAGCGAAGCTTGCGCCCGATCGCCAAGCTCGACTCGTTCCTTGGCGACGCGCTTCCGAAAATTGTCGAATTCCGCCGCCAGGCGGAGCCAGCGTTCTTCACTCTCCTGCAGTTGTTCCTCCAATCGTCTCACGGCGCTTGGCGCGGGTTCCAGGGGCACCCCGACAGCCCCAGTCCCCATCTCCTCCTCCTCGAGTGCTTCCTCGGAGACATTCGCCTCGACGTGTGCGGAAGCGCCCTCGCCATCCTGGGGGCCTTCACCCCCGCCCACGGCAGTCTGGTCGACGGTGTCCTGATCGTCAGTCACGCACGAACTCCCTTGCTTGAAGTCACTCGGAAAAGTAGTCCTGGTGGAGCAAGCCATGGAGAGCAGCTTGGGTTGCCCGCTCGCGGATTTCCGCCCTGTTCCCGAACAGGGTGACCCGGATGGCGGTCGACTGCATTCCAAGACTCCACGCAATGCACACCGTGCCAACGGGCTTGTCTGGCGTTCCTCCCGTTGGTCCGGCGATCCCGGTTATCCCCACCCCCGCATGGGTACCGAGCCGTTCTCGCACACCGCGGGCCATCGCCTTGGCAACTTCGATGCTCACGGCACCGTGTTGGGCGAGGCTCTCCGATGGTACGCCCAGAAG
>QKDC01000119.1 GCA_003246755.1 Gemmatimonadota bacterium
GCGCTCGAGCCGGAGTATTACCCGGTGCTCCTGTCCGAGGTGACCCGATCGAAAGTCGCCAGGCATTTTCGGGGCATGGTATCGTCGGTGGAGCGATTCGAGTTGCCGAACCTGCGGGCCTTGAACTTCCTGTTGCATGGTGCTCTCGACGGTGGTGGAACCATTTCCCTCAAGACCGATGCGCAGGGTAAGGTGTTCTCCACGGCGTTACTTCGGATGGAGGTGTCCGTCCCGGAAGCGTTGGCCCGGCACGCAATGAAACGGGCGAAAGGGGAGGGATGAGGCAATGACGGTCACAATCGACAAGAGTGGGGATGACGGTCTGCGGACGATCCTTCTCGACCGGGTCGATCACCGAAACGCTATCACCGGCACGATGCTCGACCTTCTGCTACGGGCTTTTGGCGACCTCGACCGCGATCCCGAAGCACGACTTCTGGTCCTCGCGGGTGCGGGTCTCGATTTCTGTACCGGCCTCGACCTCGACGAGTTCTACGGCTCGGCCACCGCCGATGAGTCTGCGCGCCAGGTGGAAAGCGAAAGACTGAGTCGCCTCCTCAGCCTGGTACACGATTGTCGAATTCCGTCGGTATCGGTCGTGAGGGGACGGGCCATCGGGTTTGGTGCGACGCTCGCCCTCACGTGTGACGTCACGCTTGCCTCCACCAATGCGGCGTTTTCCTTCCCTGAAGTGAGTTTCGGGTTCCTCCCGGCGTTTGCGGCGCGGGTGCTCCTCGACCTGACCGGCTCGAAGACCACCTACGAACTTCTCGCCACCGGTCGTGTCCTCTCTGGTGCCGAGGCGAAATCGCTCGGCATCGTGTCCAGGCTGATCCCGGAAGAGGGCTTTTCTGCCGTGAGCGGATCCTGTCTGAAGAGTATGGCTGCGACAGCAAGCCCGCTCGTGGAGTTGAAGCGCCTCATCAGGGAGTTCGAAGCGACGAGCTTCGCGCAAGGGATGGAAATTGCCGCGGAAGCCAGTACGCGGGCTCGTGCGTCCGACCTGTTCCGAGAGGCGGCGCAGCAGTTCATTTCCATGGCATGAGTTCCCCCCGCCACATCCTCGGGGTCATTGGCATCATCTTGCTGCTCGCCGGCATGGCGCGTGAGAGCAGGGTCGTCGTGTGGATCGCGATCGTGTTGCTCGGCCTCTCCGTCGCCTTGCGCATCATCGTGGCTCTTCGCGCCCGATTCGCGAGTGACTCGGAGGGCGAGCAAGACTGACGACCGGCCCGCTGCGGCCGATGCGTGATCGCGCACGGGCGTGCGGCTTCCTGATCCGGCAACGGCCTCGCCCTGACGGTAGCATGGCCGATGCTTCCGGGTGTCACCGCGTCGGCGATCGATCGCCTCGCCACTGCCCGTGCCGTCCTTCAGGAACATTACGGCCATGTTGGATTTCGCCCACTCCAGGGCGTCATTGTCGGGGCCATCATGGCGGGGAAGGACGTTCTCGCTGTCCTCCCGACCGGCGGCGGCAAGTCGATATGCTACCAGATCCCGGCACTGTTGCGGCCGGGATTCACCATTGTCGTCTCCCCGCTCATCGCGTTGATGCAGGACCAGGTCGACTCCGCTCGCCGTCGCGGCATCTCGGCGGCGATGGTCAGCAGTGCACAGAGTGAGCGAGATCAGGAAGCGGTGTTGACCGGAGTCATCGGGGGAGAAATCAAGCTGCTGTACGCCGCGCCGGAGCGCCTGGGACGCCTGGCGGGTCAACTGCGGTCCCTCGGGCTCCAACCCAGCCTCCTCGCGGTGGACGAGGCGCATTGCATCAGCGAGTGGGGGCACGAGTTTCGGCCGGCGTACCGCGCGCTCGGTCGGGCCCGAGGCCAGCTCGGTTGGCCGCAGACCATCGGACTCACGGGGAGTGCCACCGTCGAAGTGCGGTCCGACATTCAGGGGGTCCTTGGGCTGGGGCGACCCAGGCGTGGCCGAGGTTACCCAAGCGCCGCGTACGTCGGATCGTTCGACCGCCCCAATCTTCGGTTCCGAGTCCAAGGGGTGAAGCACAACGCCGAGCGCTTGCAGCGGCTCCTGGGGGCGCTTCGGCAGACACCGGGTTCCGCGATCATTTACGCACCGACCCGGAACCTTTCCGAATCGCTCTCCAGGATCTTGTGGCACCAGGGAACGAGGGCTCTTCCGTACCACGCTGGGCTGACTGCCGCGCGGCGCACTCAAACCCTCGTCCGGTTTCTGGATGGCAACGTTCGTGTGGTGGTCGCGACGTGCGCCTTCGGAATGGGGATCGATGCACCCCATGTCCGTTTGGTTGCCCATTGGGCCCCGCCGTCAACCATCGAGGCCTATTACCAGGAAGCGGGGCGCGCCGGGCGTGACGGTGATCGAGGTGATTGTCTCCTCCTCCATCACGGCGCGGACTTCGGTCTCCGCCGACGACTTCTGCTCACGGCGTTTCCACCGAGGGACCTCGTGGAACGGGCATGGAGAGACCCCAAGGTGACTGCCCGTCTACCTGCCGGCGTCCGGAGTGCGGTCGAACGACTTCGTGGAGAACTTCGTCCCGACCGGGGGCACGTGGACTGGAGCAGGATCCGGAAGCGAAGACGCCTGGCACTCGAGCGCCTCCGGTGTATGCGGAGGTACGCCGGCACCCGGCGGTGCCGACGGCGCGTCCTGCTGGAGTGGTTCGGGGAGCATGTCAGGGCATGCGGTGGGTGCGATCGGTGTGGGAACGGCTAGGGAAGGGGGCTCGGGTCGCCTCCTCGCAGAAGGGTGTGCAATCCGGTCAACACATTCAGGACGTTCTTCTGTTCGTCCGGGGCAGCCACGATCACGAGCAGGCGCCCATCAGGGCCCACGGCATAGTTCCAGGCGAAGGTCCGCACGAAGGGTCCGTTGGCTAGAAGTTGCGGTGGCCCGCTGCGGAACCCGTTGGTGGTCGAGACCTGAACTTCGTAGATCAAACGGCCGTCGCGGAAGACCAGCCGTGTTCCATCCGGTGACCACAATGGGAGCACACCACGTTCGACCACTTGATAGGTGTTTCCGTCCGGTGGGAGGGGGGAGACCGAAACGCCTCCGTCACTGTCGCGGAACGCGAGCCAGCGGCCATCCGGACTGAAACTCGATTCTCCGCCCCGTGCGGGGAGGTCGTAGGTCGCGGTATCGCTGTCGAACGCATGGACCGAGAGTTGTCCCGTCTTCCAGTTGGAGTAGGCGAAGTCTCGACCGTTCGGTGAGGCGGTCATCCACGAAATACCCTCCGTCGGAATCCTCCGACCTGGTGTGCCCGAGAGGGAGTAGAACTGGGCCCCCAGATTCACCTGCTGGATGGGATTCCACAGGCCCATCATGATCTGATGGCCGTCCCTGCTCCACAGCGAGGGGAATGCACGGTATTGCGAATCGACCGGAACGCGGCGCCGTTGCCCGGTCTGCAGGTCGTACACCCAGACGTCCCACCCGTCGTCCGAGGGTCGGAGCACCTGCACCGCGATCATCGTCGCGTCCGGGGAGAGTCGCACCTGAGTCTGGGTGGCGCGCGGGAAGGGCAGGGTATCGAGATGGCCTGCCCGATCGAGCCAGGCGAGGTAACCCTCGTTCTGATTCCCGCCGGCGGCGTAGACCAGGGTACCGTCCGACGCGATCGCGTATTCAGCGTATCCCACACCATCGTCGATGCGCACCCCATGGATGATGGGTCTCGGGGGGCCGAGCACCCGGAGCGACTTGGGATCGAAGGGAAGCGCGGTGAGCACCCCATCCCCCACCGCGAAGACGAGGTGGCCCGTCGAGACATAGCTTGGGCTGGCCCCGCGGAGTAACTCGCCCGGAGGGACCGAGTCGATGGGGAACACGCCACGCCGAGTCACCCCCATGAGTGCCCCATCGGTGAGCGAGAGGATAGCCACCTGGCCGGAAATCAGGTGCCCAACCGCCCACTTCTCCCCCGGGAGGAGCTGGGGCGCATGGAAGTTCGTCGGAAGCGCGATGGCCGGTCCACTGTTTCCCCCGGCCGCGGGGATCCACCGCATGGCGAGTCCGGTTCCCTCGATGACCACAATCCGGTCGTCTGAGGTCCAGGCGGCTCCGGTTGCCGGACCGACCGGCCCAAGCGAAATCGGGCTCCCCCCTGACACTGCGATCTTTTTCAGCGTTCCACTCGCGAAGAAGCCGATC
>QKDC01000043.1 GCA_003246755.1 Gemmatimonadota bacterium
TGCGATTCTCACCAAAGAAGGTCATGGCCATGAGTCGCGCCATGTAGAAGGCGGTCAGGAGCGCTGCGAGGGCTCCCATGGCCCAGAAGGCGTACCAGACGGATGCGCCTTCGCCGCGTCCGAAGGCCAAGGCGAGAATCTCATCCTTGGAAAAGAACCCCGACAGCCCTGGGATACCTGCAATGGCCAAGGTCGCGATGGCCATGAGCCCGAAGGTCCAGGGCATGTGCCTTCGCAGTCCGCCCATGTTGCGCATGTCCTGGGCGTCCTCATGGGAATGGGTCGCGTGATACGCGTGGTGCATGGCGTGGATCACACTCCCGGCGCCGAGGAACAGCAACGCCTTGAAGAAGGCGTGCGTGGCCAGGTGGAAGATGCCTGCGACGTACGCCCCGCTGCCGACGGCGAGGAACATGTATCCCAATTGAGAGACGGTCGAGTACGCCAGAACCTTCTTGATGTCGTATTGGCGGAGGCCGATGGTGGCCGCAAAGAGTGCGGTGATGGCGCCCACACCGGCCACCACCATCTGGGATGTGGGGGCCATGGCGAAGAGCACGTTCGTTCGTGCCACCAGGTAGACCCCTGCCGTGACCATGGTGGCCGCGTGAATCAACGCCGACACCGGGGTGGGACCCGCCATCGCATCGGGGAGCCAGGTATAGAGCGGGATCTGTGCCGATTTGCCAGCGCACCCGAGGAAGAGGAGGAGCGTGATCGCGGTCACCGTGGCTCCACCGACCTGCAGAACCTCTGGGGCCCGAGCACCGATTTCGGTAAAACTCAGCGTCCCGAGTGCCTGCCAGGTGATGAACATGGCGATCAACGCGCCAAAGTCGCCGATCCGGTTGACAATGAACGCCTTCTTCCCCGCATCGGCGTTGATCTTGTCCTCATACCAGAAGCCGATCAGGAGGTACGAACAGAGGCCGACACCTTCCCACCCGATGAACAGGGTGGGCAAGTTGCTTCCGAGCACCAGCACCAGCATGAACGTCACGAAAAGGTTCAGATAGGCAAAGTACCTGGCGTACGCAGGATCAGCCCGCATGTATCCGATGCTGAACACGTGGATCAGACTCCCCACACCGGTCACGATCAGCAGCATGACGAGGGACAACTGATCCACCTGGAGACTGAGCGCAATCTGCATCTTCCCGGCGGGTATCCAGTCCCACAGCCGAACGATGATGGCCTCATGTGGTGGGGCACCAAGCAACTGAGTGAACGCGAGGACCGCCACCGCGAAGCTGGCCACAACCGTGCCCGCTCCCAGGACGGAGACGGCGCGTTTGGCGTTTGGCCGGAGAAAGGCCAGCGTCCCATTCAGCAGGAACCCCAGGAAGGGGAGCAGGATCGTGAGCCCGATCCAGCCCACGGCTCCCAGTTCCTGGGCCGGATGTGGCTCCTGGAACGCCATGAAAGCGAGCATCGAGATCATCAGCCGCGCAGGAGGTTGATGTTCTGGAGATCGACCGATTGGCGATGCCGGAAGACCGCCAATATGATCGCCAGGCCAACGGCTGCCTCGGCCGCGGCCACCGTCATGACGAAGAACACCATAATCTGACCGCTCAGCCCGTGATACTGCGAGAGGGCAACGAAGGTGAGATTCACCGCGTTCAACATGAGCTCAATGCACATGAAGAGCACGATCGCATTGCGGCGAATGACGACGCCAACCACGCCAATCGTGAACAGGGTCGCCGAGAGGGCGAGGGAAGGTCCGAGGAGCATCACAGTCTCCGTTTGGCCAGGACGACGGCGCCGACTGCAGCGACGAGCAGGAGGACGGAGGTCACTTCGAACGGAACCAGGTAGGTCTGGAACAGCGGCCCCGCGATGGCTCCCACGACCCCTTGACTTTCGGCCAACCCTTGGGCGGCTGCCCCTTGGGAAAGCACTGCCCCGGGATCTCCGAACACCGGCGACCCGCTCACTTCACTCGCCAGCCGTGCCGGCGAGTAGAGACGAAGGGCGAGGAGGGGTGCGGCGAGTCCGGCAGCGATCGCCGCGCCGGCCATCAGGGCTGGCCAGCGACGAATGTCACTGGTCTCCCGGCCGAGGTTGAGGAGCATGATCACGAAGAGGAAGAGCACCATGATGGCCCCGGCATAAACCAGGACCTGAATGGCACCGATGAACTGCGCATTCAGCAGGACATAGATCCCCGCGAGCGCGAACATCGCGGCCACCAACCACAGCGCGGCGGACACCGGGTTACGCTGGAGAATGCAAGCGATCCCGGAGATGACCGCCGCGGCGCCGAGGATGTAGAAGACGATTTCGGTCACGCTACTCGCCCTTCGGGTCCGACGGATCCCAGAGCGACGACACCGGGTGCGTCTGAGACGACAGTCGCTCGAGGTCGTAGACGAACCGATCCCGGCCGTACTCGGCATTCTCGTAATGCACCCCGACGTGAATCGCCTCTTCGGGACACACTTCCTGACAGTACCCGCAGAAGACGCAACGAAATTCATCGATTTCGTAGATCAACGGGTATCGGTTTCCGTCCTCGTCCTCACCGGGTACCAGTTTGATACAGTTTGCGGGGCAGATTTGGGGGCAGAGCCCACAGGCCACGCACTTCGACCGTCCCTGTTGGTCGGTCAGCATGCGATGAGTCCCCCGCCAGCGTGGCGACAAGCTCCAGTCGGTGGTGCTCTTCTCCTCGGGGTACTGCATGGTCCACTTGGGCCGAAACATGTGGCGGAAGGTCAGCGCCATACCTTTGAGCGTCGCGCGGACGTAGCTCACGTCCGTCTCCGGTCGCCTGAGGACCTTCACCCCAATCGCCATCAGTGCACTGCCTCCGGCCGGGCCGTCGAGCCTCGCACGACGTGACCGCGGTCAATGATGAAGAAGATCAAATACCCCAACCCAAGGTTGAGCCCGAATAGCAGGAACCCGCGTGTCACCGGGCTCCCGACCCCCAACATGTTCTCAATGAGCCACACGGCACTGCCGATGAGCATCACGTACACCAGGCCGAGGGGAAGCATGAACTTCCAACCGAGGGACATCAGCTGGTCGTAACGGAACCGGGGGAGGGTCCAGCGCACCCACATCACGACGAAGACGAAGGACATCGTCTTCCCGAACATGAACAGTCCGGAAGCCAGCGTCTGGGGGAGCCCGGGCGTCTGGTCCCATCGGGTGAAGGGGATGTCCCATCCACCGAAGAAGAGGGCGGCCGTCATGGCCGCGACCGTCACGATGTTGGCGTACTCGGCGATGAAGAACATGGAGAACTTCATCGCGCTGTATTCGGTGTGATATCCCGCAATCAACTCCGACTCCGCCTCGGGCATGTCGAATGGCAGGCGGTTGGTTTCGGCAAACCCCGAGACGAAGAACAAGAAGAACGCAAAGAACAGCGGGAGTACGTACCAGAGTCCCGTTTGCTGTTCGGTGATGATTGCGCCGAAGGACACGTTACCCGATAGCAGGATGACTGGGATGATGCTCAAACCCAGGGGGACCTCGTAGGAAACCATCTGGGCACTCGCACGAAGCCCTCCAAGCAGGCTGTACTTGCTGTTTGACGACCAGCCGGCCAGCGCGATGCCGTAGACACCCAGTGACGAGATGGCGAGCACGAACAGAAATCCAACCGGCAAGTCGGCCACCACCATGGGCACCAGACCATCGTGCACAAACCGCCCAAGAACCGGCAGGCTGAAGTCGAAGGCCACTGGAAGGGGAGCGGCAAACGGAATCACTGCGGCCAACATCAGCGCGGGTACGAAGGAGAGCAATGGGGCCAACATGAAGAGAATCTTGTTCGCCTCATCGGGGAGGGTCTCCTCCTTGATGATGTTCTTGAGACCATCCGCCGCAGGCTGCAGAAGACCGGCATAGCCCACGCGATTGGGGCCTCGGCGGTTCTGCATCCAGGCAGACACCTTCCGTTCCAACAACGTGAGCAGCGCAACGCCCACCAGGGTGATCGTGAAAACGACCAACATTTTCACCACGGTCAGCACAATGAATCCCTTGAGTTCAGGGGTCATCGGACCGTGCTCGCAGTCGTGAGGTCGAGTCGGATTCCGGTCAACCCCACCGCGTCGGGTGTGACTCCTGAAAGCCACGCTTCAGACGTCAGCGCCTCCAGGGCC
>QKDC01000027.1 GCA_003246755.1 Gemmatimonadota bacterium
TTTCTCGGGGCATTGTACCGGTATGGGTTAGGGGGTCTCGTCCACCGTCACATGCCACTGACCACCTTCCCCTATGGGACCCTAGCGGTGAACCTCCTCGGATGCCTCCTGATCGGCCTCATCGCTGGACTCGGAGAATCCAGACAACTCTTTGGGCCTGAGATCAGGTCCTTCGTCCTCATTGGCCTCCTTGGAGGGTTTACCACCTTCTCAACGTTTGGTTACGAGACCTTCGCAATGATGCGAGATAGCGAGTATGTCCGTGCCGCCGCGAACGTGGGCGTGCACGTGGTCCTCGGTTTGATCCTCGTGTGGTTTGGCTACGCCCTCACAACCTCGAGGTAACCCGTCATGACCCTACCCAAAGAGGGGAAGCTCCTCCGCATCTTCATTGGGGAGAACGACAAGTATGATGGGCACCCTCTCTACGAGTGGATCGTCCTCAAGGCGCGAGAACATGGACTGGCCGGCGCGACAGTCCTCCGCGGCCTCGAAGGGTTTGGTGCTCACAGCAGGCTCCACACGGCCAAGATTCTGCGCCTCTCCAGTGATCTCCCCATCGTGATCGAAATCGTCGACACGGAAGAGAAGATCGAATCCTTCCTCCCCCACGTCGACGGGGCCATCGGGGAAGGCCTGGCGACGGTGGAGAGAGTCGACGTCCGCTTCTACAGGGCAGGTGAGCCGCGGTAACCCAAGCCTGTTTCCTGGGACCGACCGAGGGGGAAGTACATTGAGGGGAGGTGACCCACGGTCGGTTCGGACCCGAGCGTTGAGACGAAGGGAGTGGCCACAGATGACTACACGACGACGACTCTGGCATGTCACCGCGACGATTGCGGCAATTGCCCTTGTTCCCGGCCCAGCCGCGGGGCAGGACCCAGGCGCTACGCAGCCGAACCCACGCCAACGGGCTCTCGAACTCGACCGCAATGGTCAGACAGCCGAGGCTCGGGTCATCCTTCGCGCCCTGGTTGATTCGGCTCCCGATCCGGAGGCCAGGGCTTCGGCCTGGCGCGTCCTGGCGCTGTCATATGCCTTCGACGGTGATTGTGACAACACCGCCAAGTACGAAGAGATGGTCATCGCATACTGGATGACCCGGGAAGAGGAAGATCCCCAGAACGCGTTCTACGAGCAGGGTGAGCGTGCCAATGAAGCCGCCCGTGTGTGCATCGACGCAGGGCATCTCGATGCCGCAGAACGTCTGTATCGTCGGGGATACGAACTCGGCGTGAAGGAACCTGAGCCCAAAACCCATCCGGTGAGCCTCTGGGATTACCGTCTGACGCATGCTCTCGGTCGCATCGCCGCGCGGCGAGGGAACAAAGTCGAGGCTCAGCGGCAGATCGGGAATGCACGTCGCATTCTGGACAGTGATCCCACCATGGCGGAGGGCCAGGAGCGGTACTTCCCATACCTCGTGGGGTACGTCGCCCTCTTCACGAATGACCTCGCCACGGCAGAAGTCCAGTTTACCAAACTCTTGGCCATCCCCGGCAACCAGCGCGACCCCTTCATGCACAGTCTCCTCGCGATGACTTATGAGCATATGGGTCGAACGGACGAGGCGATGGCGCTGTATCAGAAGGCCTTCGACCTGGCGCGGGCCCACAATCCACCAGCGGCATTCGTGAGACGATTTGTTCGAGAGAAACTCGAAATACCAGAATGAGCTTGGACAGATCGACGCCGAGTCCAACCGCGATCGACCAAGGAGATCGGTATGCAGGGCATACCGGATAGGTGGTGGCGCCGCCACAATAACCCGTGGTCATGGTACACACGAATCGCCTTCGCCTACCCGCTCTATATGGCGTCTGGCACCATGACTGGCGTCTCATGGCCTCATGACTCTCGCTCTGGCGACGAACTGGTTCTGGTTCCCCGCTCCCGATGATGAAGGCACCTTCTGTGCACACGCGGTGAAGGGCGAAACGCGCTTCAACGAGCGCCAAAGGGTTCGCTCGGAACGTGTTCTCCCCACCATTGTGCCGCCTGATCGTGCGACCAGGCCCCATCAGAAACGGATTCCATCAACGCACTAGCCAGGTCATCGGCCGTCTGTGGCCGATCCGCAGCATCCTTCGCCAGGCAAGCAAGGACCAGTGCGTCCAACCCAGGAGGGATCTTGGTATTGGTGCGGCATGAAGGGGCCTCTGGCTCCGTATGCAAATGTCGTGCGATGAGTTCCATCGCGTTCGACGCTCTGAACACGTACTGACCCGTGAGAAGCCAATACGCCACACATCCGACAGCATAGAGGTCCGTTCGTCCGTCCACGGTGTGCCCCAATACCTGCTCTGGTGCCATGAACGCGGGGGTGCCAGCCAAGCCATGATCTGCCGTGAGTTGCGGACTCGTGCCCGCTTCGTACGGCTTGACCAGGCCGAAGTCCAGGAGCTTGACGAAATCAGTCTGCCGTCCGTATCGGCAGACGAAGACATTCGATGGCTTCACGTCGCGATGCACAAGTCCCGCTTCGTGCGCCTCCCCGAGTGAGTCGCAGACCTGAGTCAGGAGATACACAACGCGGGCAGGAGGGAGGGGACCAAACTTCTCAACGAGTTCAGTTGCATCGAACCCGTTGAGAAGTTCCATGACATAGTAGAATGTCCCCGTCTCCGAGACACCGAAGTCGTAGAGCTCGATCGTATGCGGGGAGCGGAGAGACGCCGTGGCCTGAGCCTCGCGCTCGAACCGCGCCAGGACCTGTTGCTGGCTGGTCGCATCGCCGCCAAGTGCTTCGGGTTTCACGAGCTTGATTGCTGCCGGGCGAGCCAGGAGCCGATGCTTGGCTTGCCACACTTCTCCCATCCCACCGGCACCGAGCAGGGTATGCAGTTTGTAGCTACCAAGCTCGCGTGCCCTCGCCGCATCACGTGTCAAGCCATACACGATGTGTGAACCAACCACGGCGACGGCAACACTGAACAGAGCCCACACCGTTGGGGCAACAAACGACGCGGGTGCGAGGGAGGCCCCGATGTCCAGTGTGTTGAGAAACGCAAGACTCGCCGGCACTGTTGCGCCGGCGGCCAGAGCTGCGATCAGAGTCCGTGATGGTGGACTCGGGATGATCAGAGGATAGGCAACGATGACCACATGGGCCAACGTTGTAAGAGGGACCCGCCCGGAACCCCCGAAGACGATCGATTCCCCGAGGGCGCCGATGAAGCACAGGGTCACCTCGTATACCAGACCAAGATCGAGAATGCGAGGATGTCCCGCAGGGCCGAACCGGGCCATTCCGAACATGGCCGCAGACGACACCAAGAACACCACCTGGACAACCTGGACGGTGCCAAGGTTCTCGAGTCCCAAGCGCGCCCAGATGGCTGGGGCGATCAGGATGGCGATGAGTGCGTTAACCGCAAAGATCCCAGCCAGAATCGCCAGTCGGCGCTGGGCCTTCTCACGAAGCTCGGTGGGGAGCCCGAACCCAGTTCGAAAAATGCTGCTGAGTCCGCTAGGGGTATCGGGCTGGAGGATCGTGACAATCGGTTCCAGCGGTTGCTCCTTCACGAATAGGCCATCGCGATGACAGGCTTCCCTAGGATAACCTCAACTTATTGGGGCGCTAGCTCAGGGCGTACAGCAACCGTAGGTTCCGTTGGAGACCAACTGGGTCGATGCTGCGTCCACCTACAACGTGAGCACCACCATGACCTTCCGAAATCCTCTGCCCTTCGCCCTCGTATCCCTGGTACTGACCAACCCGCTCGGCGCCCAGCACTTCCCACCAACGGAACAATTGCGGTCCATCGTTCAGACCCGGGTCGATGAAGGTCGAGCCGTGGGTATCGTCCTGGGTGTGATGGAGGCAGATGGGTCGACTCGTGTGGTCTCGGCCGGTGAGGCGGGCCCCGTGACCCACCCCTTGGGGGAACGTTCGGTGTTCGAGATCGGATCGATCACGAAGGTCTTCACTGGCATTCTCCTGGCGGACATGGTGCAGCGAGGCGAGGTCACGCTCGGCGACCCCGTTTCCAAGTACCTCCCCAGCGACGTCACCATGCCGTCGCGCAACGGACGGGAGATCACACTGCTCGATCTGTCCACCCATCGCTCGGGTCTTCCCCGACTTCCCAGCAACATGTCGCCCAAGGACGCGTCGAACCCATATGCCGACTACACGGTTGACCAACTCTATGCCTTTCTCGCGAGTCACGAGTTGCGGCGAGACATTGGGTCCCAATATGAGTATTCGAACCTGGCGGTCGGACTACTGGGTCACGTCCTCGCGCGTGTCGCTGGAATGAACTACGAGGACCTGGTACGGACGAGAATTCTCACCCCGCTCCACATGACCATGTCGGGGATAGCGCTCACCCCGGACATGCAGGACTGGATGGTTGCGGGTCACAACCAGCAAGGCCGCGTCGTGCCGCTGTGGGATCTGCCGGTGTTTGCGGGTGCTGGTGCCCTCCGGTCGAATACCATCGACATGTTACGGTTTCTCGCAGCCAACATCGGCCCTCCCGAGGGGGACCTCGAGAAGGCCATGCGTGCGAGCCATATCCCACACATGCAGGCCGGCCCACAGATGGCTGTGGGACTCAACTGGCACATCCGGTCGGTGGGGGAGAAGCGCCTTGTCTGGCACAATGGCGGAACGGCGGGCTTTCGCACCTTCATCGGATTCGACCCGGATGAGCGTGTCGGTGTAGTCGTGCTCACCAATTCCGCACACGGTGCGGACGACATTGGGTTCCACCTGATCAACACCGAAATACCGTTGACCGAACCACCGCGAGAGCGGACAGCTGTCGAGGTGGACGCCGAGATTCTCGCCGACTACGTGGGAGAGTACGAAGTGACGCCGGGGCTGTCGTTCGTTATCACCCTGGAGGATGGCGGGCTCCATGTGCAGCCGACGGGTCAGCGGAAGGCCCCAATATTTCCGGAGTCGGAAACCGAGTTCTTTCTGCGAGTCGTCGACGCACAGATCACCTTCCAGCGAGACGATGCTGGGAAGGTCACGGGCCTGGTGCTCCACCAGGGTGGGCAGAGCGTCCCCGGTCGAAAAGTGAAGTAGTTTTATGGGAATCCGAGCACGATACCAAGCCTCCTTGCCACACTCGAGGATCCTCTGATGATGCGACACAAGCCACATCTCGCTGCTGCCCTCTTTGTGTTCTCTACACTGGTTCCGACACCGACCCTCAAGGCACAGACTCCAGGACAGAATGCCATCGCCAAGGCAGTCGCTGGTTTGACGCTTCGCGAGGTCGGGCCGGCGGTCATGGGGGGCCGGATGGCGGATATCGCCGTCAACCCGCGTGATCGCAGCACCTGGTTTGTCGCAGTCGGGTCAGGTGGGGTCTGGAAGACAACCAATGCGGGGATCACTTGGACGCCTGTCTTTGATGACCAGGCGTCGTACTCTATCGGGACGGTGACTCTGGATCCGAGCAACCCGGATGTGGTGTGGGTGGGAACCGGGGAGAATGTGAGCGGTCGTCACGTCGGATGGGGCGATGGCGTGTACCGAAGCCGAGATGCGGGGGGCTCCTGGCAGCGTATGGGACTGGTGAACTCTCAACACATCGGGAAGATCCTCATCGATCCCCGCGACGGGAATGTGATCCTGGTGGCTGCTGAAGGGCCGTTGTGGTCGGAGGGCGGAGATCGGGGAGTGTACCGAACCACAGATGGTGGTGAGACCTGGAACCGAGTGCTTCAGATCGACGAGCACACCGGGGTAACCGACCTCGAGTTTGATCCAACCAACCCTGACGTCGTGTACGCCGCAGCCTACCAGCGAAGACGACATATCTGGGCGCACCTCGGCGGCGGGCCGGGATCAGGCATCTACAAATCCACGGACGCCGGTCAGACCTGGCGCAAGATCGAGCGTGGATTGCCGAAGGGCGACATGGGCAAGATCGGGTTGGCGGTGACGCCCGCCGATCCGGAACGGGTCTACGCGACAATCGAAGCAGGGGAAACCGAGCGAGGCTTCTACCGCTCCAACGACAAGGGTGAGAGCTGGACACGCATGAACCCCTACATCTCCGGTGGAACCGGACCCCACTACTACCAGGAAATCGAGGCCTCACCGGTCGACCCCGACCTGGTCTACCAGATGGATGTCTTCATCCAGGTCACCCGTGATGGGGGAGCACACTTCGACTACCTCGGTACCGGCCGCGAAAAGCACAGTGATAATCACATGCTCTGGATTGACCCCGATAATGGCAAACATCTCATTGGGGGAACGGACGCCGGACTCTACGAGACGTTCGATGAGGGAACGACCTGGCGCCACTTCCCCAACCTTCCAGTGTCCCAGTTCTACAAAGTGGCGGTCAACAACGCCGCTCCGTTCTACGATATCCTTGGAGGAGCCCAGGATCTCGGAACACTGCACGGCCCGTCGCGAACCACCAACGTCGAGGGGGTCCGGAACCGCGATTGGTATGTCCCACTGGGAGCCGACGGCTACGGTGTCGCCTTCGACCCCGACGATCCGATGATCATGTACTTGGAAACCCAGCAGGGAAACCTCTATCGTGGCGACCGGCGCAGCGAAGAGTTGATCAGTATCCAACCCCAACCGGCTCCGGGTGACCCACCAGAACGATTCAATTGGGATGCACCGATTTTGGTGAGCCCCCATGCCGCCAACCGACTCTACTTCGCCTCCCAGCGGTTGTGGCGGAGTGAAGATCGTGGGAATTCGTGGACACCGGTGAGTGGAGATCTCACGCGGGACCGCAATCGCTACACCATGCCTTTCCTCGGACGGGTGTGGAGCGTGGATGCGCTCTACGACAACGGCGCGATGTCCCGTTACGGGACCATCACGGCGATTTCCGAGTCTCCGCTAGCCGAAGGAGTCCTCTATGCCGGCACCGACGATGGCCGCATTCACGTGAGCGGTGATGGTGGGGGAACGTGGCGCCCGGCGGCGGATCTTCCCGGTGTGCCAGAGCTCTCCTTCATCAATGACATCGAGGCTTCGCAACACGATGCCGCCACGGTGTTCGCCGTGGCGGATGCCCACAAGACCGGCATCTTCTCGCCATTGGTGTTCCGGAGTCGGGATCAAGGTCGAACCTGGCAGTCCATCTCCGGTGATCTTCCCGCCGGCACGATCGTGTGGGCGATCCAGCAGGATCACGAGAACCCAGCCCTCCTCTTCCTGGGAACCGAATTCGGGCTGTACGTCACGTTGACCGGTGGTACCAATTGGATCAAACTGCAGGGCGCACCCACCATCCCTTTCCGTGACCTCAAACTCCATCGCAGAGACTCGGATGTGATCGGCGCCACGTTCGGGCGCGGGTTCTACATCCTCGATGATTACACCCCCCTCCGGACCATGGCGCGTGATGGACTCGCCTCGGAGGGTGCCCTCTTCCCCGTGCGAGATGCCTGGTGGTATGTCCCATCGGTCCCCATGCAGGCACCGGGCAAGCCCACCCTCGGCAGTACCGACTATACGGCACCCAATCCGCCGTTTGGCGCCACATTCACGTACTACCTGGCGGAGGCGCCCACGACGATGCGCGGTGCACGTCATGCATCCGAGCGCGAGCTGCGCGAGGCGGGTAGGGACATCCCCTTCCCTGGTTACGATCGGCTGCGAGAGGAGGCTGGCGAGAATACCCCGTTGGCGCTCTTGGTCGTGCGTAATGCGCAGGGCGAGGCGGTGCGCGCGGTCCGCGGATCCACTGAGAGTGGCTTGCACCGGGTCAGTTGGGATCTCCGTGGTCCGACACCAGATCCGGTGAGCTTCAGTACACCCGGCTTCACACCACCTTGGGCGGGTTCATCCCAAGGCCCCCTCGTTGCACCAGGGAGATATCGCGTGGAGTTGGTTCTGGTGACACGCGATGGAGTGCGATCGGTCGGCACCTCGCGGGAGTTCGAGGTCAAACCCGTCCCGACCGCCCCGGCCGGAACCGACTTCGTCGCGGTGGCCGCGTTTCAACAAGAGGTAGGCGACCTGATGCGGCGAGTGGCTGGAGCCAGTTCCAAACTCAGCGAAGCGCGGAATCGGTTGAGATACATGCGTGCCGCACTGGTCGAGACACCGGGAGCTGATGCCGCGCTGTTCGGTCGTCTCGACACACTCGGCCGGACACTCGACGCCTTGAGTCTCAGACTGAACGGTGACCCCGCGCGAGACCGGCTCAGCGAGGCGAGCATTCCCTCCATCCGAGGACGAGTCGGGCAGGTCATCGGGGGTCACTGGGATACCCGTCAGACTCCCACGGCCACCCAGCGTACAAACATCGAGATCGCCAGGACCGGTTTCCTCGCGCTCACCCGAGAACTCAGTCGTGTGGTCGAAGGGGACTTGGTACGATTGGAATCGGATCTCGAAGCCGCCGGGGCACCCTGGACACCAGGCCGGCACCTCCCGCCCTCTCCCGACCAAGACGGAGAGGAGACCAGATGAAGAGTGTGGCAGACCCAAGGGTACTCGAGTCGCTCGTGCAGCGACTCGAGACCCTGACACCTCAGAGTCAGCGCCGCTTTGGAACTCTCACCCCGCATGAAATGCTCTGCCATCTTGGGGATGCAACCTCCCACGTGCTGGGCGAGCGACCAGTTGATCCACCGTCGAGAGAGCGACGGAGACCCTTCATGAAGTGGATCGCGTTGTCACTTCCCCTGCCCTGGCCCAAGGGCTTCAAGACCCGCCGCGCGATAGACCCCAGGCTCGAAGGGACCAAACCATCAGAGTTCAGGGCGGACCTTGACCGGGCCGTGGACGGACTGCGGCGGGTCGCTGCCGCCGGTGGGAAAGACCTGATCCCGCTACACCCCATCTTTGGCACAATGGCCCTCGAGGACTGGCACCGTTGGGCGTACCGGCATACGGAGCATCATCTGAGGCAATTCGGGCTGTAGTTCCTTCATCGGCCCTTCATGCCTGCTTGTGACATGCCAGGCTAATAACCACCACCGTAAGAACTAGGGTCACCTGCTGCCGAGGCCAGTCACGATGGTCTCGGAGAGGAGTGTCATTGGGTGAGCGTTCGTTGTATTGAGCCTGATAGGACAGTCGATCGTCAGGAAGATCGAGAAGAGGCAGCGAGACCGGGGCAGGTACACAGGATAGCCCTCGTGGGTGCCCCCAACGTGGGCAAGAGCGCGCTCTTCAATCGGCTCACCGGCGGTTACGTCACCGTATCGAACTACCCGGGCACTTCTGTCGAACTGACGCGCGGTCACAGTCACCGGGCCGACTTGGTCGTCGAGGTTGTCGATACGCCCGGGATGTACTCGCTGCTGTCCACCACCGAGGAAGAGCGCATCGCACGGTCCCTGGCGTTTGATGTTGACATCGATGTGATCGTCCACGTGGTTGATGCCAAGAACGTGGCCCGAATGCTCCCCCTCACGTTGCAACTGCTCGAGTTGGGCCGGCCGCTCGTGGTGGCGCTGAACATGATGGATGAGGCCGATCGGATCGGGGTGCGTGTCGATGTCTCACGACTGTCGCTGCGCCTAGGGGTTGAAGTCGTCCCACTGGTGGCCATCAAGGGGAGGGGCATCGATCAGCTGTGGGAAGCGATCACTCGAGCGCCCACACGACCCATCCCGCTCTCGCCGGTATACGGGAATGGAGTTGGAACGGCGATCCGCTCGATCCGAGATCGAATGACAGGCACCTACCCCGTCGATCCAGGCGCCCTGGCGTCCCTCATGATGCAAGGCGACGAAGAGGCGGCGGAGATCATCAAACGGAACGAACCACCCGGATCCACGGTCGTGGACGCGGGCCGCGAACTCGTGATGGGGTTTGATGCCCCGGGGGCGTACCGGGTTTCTGTAGAGCGCCAGCACGCGGCCGCACGTTTGGTCGAAGGCGTGGTCGAGGCAGACGCACAACGGGACCCGGAATGGATGAATCGGCTGGGCCGAGCGCTGACCCGGCCGATGTATGGGATCCCAGCTTTGCTGATCGTGACCTACCTGGGCCTCTATGTGTTTGTCGGGAAGTTCGGCGCGGGAATCGTCGTCGACTGGCTGGAAGGAACGTTGTTCCAATCGTGGATCAATCCGTTCTTCGAGCGCCTCTTCGACGGTATACCATGGGAGTCATGGCGTTCGTTGTATGTGGGCGAATACGGCCTCTTGACCCTGGGGCTGCGATACGCGGTGGCGATCATTCTGCCGATCGTGGGCACGTTCTTCCTCTTCTTTTCCATTCTGGAGGACTCGGGCTACTTCCCTCGTCTGGCCCTGCTGGTGGATCGGGTCTTCAAACGACTGGGTCTCTCAGGGCGCGCGGTAATCCCGATGGTCTTGGGTTTCGCCTGTGACACCATGGCCACGATGGTCACTCGTACCCTGGAAACCAAACGGGAGCGAATCCTGGCGACCATGCTCCTCGCCCTCGCCATCCCGTGTTCGGCACAACTCGGTGTCATTCTGGCCCTTCTCTCCGGACACCCGGTGGCGATGGTGGCGTGGACGGTCACGGTGTTGGGCAGCTTCGTTTTGGTCGGCGCCATCGGACGCCGTGTGCTCCAGGGTCCGCCGCCGAGCTTTCACATGGAGATCCCGCCGCTACGGCGCCCACGGTTGGCCAATGTGGTCACCAAGACCTACACCAGGATGCAGTGGTATTTCCTCGAAGTATTGCCGCTCTTCCTGCTCGCGAGTGTTCTCCTTTGGGCAGGGAAGCTCACTGGACTCTTTGACCTCATTGTCAGTGGGATTAAGCCTATCGTCGGTGTCCTGGGTCTTCCCTCTGAGACGGGCCAGATCTTCCTGTTTGGTTTCTTCCGGCGGGACTACGGAGCGGCGGGCCTCTTGGATCTCGACCGACAAGGCCTCCTCGATCCCGGTCAGTTGGCCGTTGCGGCGGTAACGCTCACCCTGTTCGTCCCCTGCATCGCTCAGTTCCTGATCATGACCAAGGAACGTGGGGTCCGGACTGCGCTGGCTATGCTGGCATTCATCACTCCCTTCGCCTTCAGTGCGGGATTCGTGGTGAGTCTGGTATTCCGGTGGCTGGGATGAGGCCAGTCCTCACGACCCGGATCGTTTGCGGTTTCTGCACGCAGACCTTCGTCGAAGACCAGGGCCAGCCCGCCTGCCAGAGTTGCCCACTCTCCTCGGGCTGCCACTACATACGCTGTCCCAATTGCGGCTATGAGAACCCTGTCGCCCCCAAGTGGGTTACCCGCCTGACGCGTTGGATCGTGAGCGATGAGCCCGATTGACCGGCTCCTGAATGGTGTGCGATCGATGGTAGGTCGGCGCTGGGGCTCGGAATGCCCCGCTGACACCCCAGTGCCCGAACCGCATCGTTGTTCGGCGGTCGGATGTGACTCGGTTCGCCTCACCACGCTCGCCGAAAACGACGTGGGACTGGTGACCTGCCTCGAAGACCCCGATAGCCGGGGGGCGCGAACACTCGCTGGCCTGGGCATATTGCCGGGGGTCGAGCTGAGGTTGCTTCAACGTTCGCCGCTGTACGTGCTCGAGGTCGGGCATGCAGAGTTTGCCCTCGATGCGGATCTCGCTCGCCGAGTTCGCCTTCGGGTCGACAAGTAGATCGCATTCTCCTTCCACCCATTCAAACCTGAGTCGGGTAGGCTGATGAACCGCATCGTCGTCCTCCTCTCGTTATTCCTCACCCTGCCGGCGGTTGCACAGACCGATATCACCAAGCCGGCTCTCGCACCACGGGCGAGTGGGGCGCAGATTGCCGACACCGCGTTCCGCCCCATCGTCTCCGCGCCAGCCTACCCACTCGGTCAAGGGCCGCTGGTGCTGGTCGACGAGGCGCACGGGAACTTCCACACGGCCGGCGGACGGTATGCTCCCTTCGCCGTGCTGCTGCAGCGGGATGGATTCAGGGTCGGCGCCTCGAAGACCGCGATCACACCGTCGGCACTTGAAGCGGTGGACGTTTTCGTGATCTCGAATGCCCTCGCCGAACAGAATCTCGAGGACTGGAGTCTTCCTACCTCGGACGCGTTTTCCACGCAGGAGATGGAGACCCTCCATCATTGGGTGCTCGGCGGAGGGTCCCTCCTGCTGATCGCCGATCACATGCCCTTTCCCGGTGCGACGGCCTCACTGGCCGAGGCATTCGGGGTGCTGTTCACCAACAGCTTCGCGACGGATGCCACCGGCTCCGCGGATGAGTATGTGTTCCGGCGAAGTGACGGTACGCTCGGTGACGACCCGATTACCAGGGGGAGGAACCCGAGTGAGCGCATCGATTCCATCAGGAGTTTTACGGGACAGGCATTTCGCGTTGTGGGTCCCGCTCGCCCCCTGCTCGTTCTCCCCAAAGGATCGGTGGTGCTGCTCCCCTCGGAGTCTTGGGTCTTTGATGAACGCACGCCCAGGATCAGAGGTGACGGCATGTTTCAGGGGGTTGCCCTGAAGGCAGGGCGAGGTCGAGTGGCGGTTTTCGGAGAGGCGGCGATGTTCTCTGCCCAGATCTCCGGGGAGCAACGACGACCGATGGGGATGAACATGCCCAGCGCCGCCCAGAACCCGCAGTTCGCATTGAACGTCATGCACTGGCTGGCAGGTCTCCTACCCGATAGGTAACCACCGCCTGGCAGCCACCCGTATCCAGGTTCATATTCAGCGGATGCCTGACATCCCCGAGCGGCTGACAAACGCCCTGGCCGAGCACTATCGCCTGGAACGACATCTGGGCGAAGGTGGGATGGCCACCGTCTACCTCGCCCACGACCTCAAGCACGACCGACCGGTGGCGGTGAAGGTTCTACGCCCCGAACTCGCGGCCATCATCGGCGGTGAGCGCTTCGTCAACGAGATCAAGGTCACGGCCAACCTCCAGCATCCCAACATTCTGCCCCTCTACGACTCGGGCGAGGCCGACGGCTTCCTCTACTACGTCATGCCCTTTGTCGAAGGCGAGTCGCTCCGCGATCGGCTGAACAATGAACGGCAACTCCCGGTGGACGAGACCGTGGACATGGGCCGTGCGATCTGTGGCGCGCTGGAGTACGCCCACGAGCAAGGGGTCGTCCATCGGGACATCAAACCCGAGAACATTCTGCTCCAGCGTGGACAGCCACTCGTGGCCGATTTTGGGATCGCCCTCGCGGTTTCCCAGGCGGGTGGGTCCCGGCTGACGGAAACAGGCCTGTCGCTCGGCACACCGCACTACATGTCCCCCGAGCAGGCTGCTGGCGACCGGACCATCGACGGCAGGACGGACATCTACTCGCTCGGCGCGATGCTCTACGAGATGCTGACCGGAGAGCCGCCCTACGCAGGAAACTCGGTGCAGGCGGTCATCGCGAAGATCCTCTCCGAGCGGCCGTCGCCGATCACGCAGACCCGCGACATGGTTCCCCAGAACGTGGATGCAGCCATTCAGCGGGCGTTGGCCAAGAGCCCGGCGGATCGGTTCACCAGCGCCGGAAGGCTGGCCGATGCTCTGATCAACCCGAGTTACACCCTGCCGCTGGCTTCAGGCGCCGTGGCGCCGTCAACGACCCGCGTGAGACCATACGCCTGGGTCGTCGCAGTCGCGGTCCTAACAGGGGTTGCCGCATGGGGTTGGCTCCGGCCCGTACCAGATGATCCCGTCATCTCCCAGCGGATCGAGCTCTGGGACTACCCCGTCGGAGGGCAGGCGGTGCGGTTCCGGACCGCCCTGGCACCGGACGGGTCCGCCCTGGCCTATACCGACTCTGTTGGAGGTGGCCTGACGGACGGTGGTACCCGCGGGACAGGCGGTGCCATTCAGTTGTTCCTCAAGTCGCGGGGAGAAGCCCGCGGGGTACCCCTTGCCGGAACCGAAGGCGCGGTGTCCCCCTTCTTCTCTCCCGACGGTCAATGGATCGGGTTCTTCGTCGCGGGCACCCTGCGCAAGATCCCTCGTGGAGGTGGTGCGGCCCTCACCCTCACGGATTCAACCGCCACGAACTCATTCTCCGGGGCGTGGGGCGAGGGCGGCACGATTTACTACACCTCGCTCGGCTGGAATCTGAGCCGGATCCCCGAGACGGGTGGCGAGCCGGAGATCGTCGTCCGGGCGGGTTCCCTTCAGCGGTTCATCACGGACCTTTGGCCCCTCCCCGGCGGGCGGGGTGTGTTCTTCACCGGGTGCACCGGCAACTGTGCCGAGAGCCAGGTGTACGTCTACGACGCCGAGGCCGACACGACACGGATGCTCTTCGAAGAGGCACGGGGAATCTGGTACGTTCCGACGGGATATGTGCTCTACGCCTCGCGGACCGGGGGTGTGTTCGCGGCACCCTTCGATCTCGGCCGACTGGAGTTGAGTGGCGCCGCGGTCCCCGTGCTCGACGATGTCGGCGCCCCCAACTTCACCCTGGCCAACGACGGTACCGTGCTCTACCGCGTCGGCGACGTCCAGGTCGTGACCAACGTAGCGGAGGCCGTCTGGGTCTCCCGCGATGGTTCGGCGACGACGGTGGATCGGACATGGAGGTTCGATGCCGGTGGGTCGAACCGTGGCTGGTCACTGTCACCGGACGGCTCCAAGGTGGCCGTCAGCGCGGTCAGCCAGGAGGGGAGAGACATCTGGGTCAAGGAACTACCGAATGGGCCGTTTTCGCGGCTCACGCTGAACGGGAGTGACAACAGAAAGCCCCGGTGGAGCGCCGACGGGGAGGAGGTCATGTTCATCTCCCTCCGGAGCGGCGACTACGACGTCTGGACCAAACGAGCCGATGGAGCGGCGGAGGCCGCCATGCTCGTCGACACGGATGGCTTCGCCGCGTACGCGGTTGCGACCCGCGATCGGTCCACTGTGCTGATCCGGACCGGTGGTGCGACGAACGTTGAGGGAGGACGGGATATCCTCATCTATCGTCCCGGCGTCGACTCGGTGGCTACACCCCTTCTGGCCGGGCAATTCGATGAGTGGGAAATGGACTTGTCCAAGGATGACCGCTGGCTGGCCTACGTCTCGACGGAGGCCGGCCAGCCGGAGGTCTTCGCCCGTCCCTTCCCGGATGTGAACGCGAGTCGGGTCCAGGTCTCCGTCGGAGGAGGGACCGCGCCGCTCTGGGCCCATTCGGGGCGCGAACTGTTCTACGTCAGCCAGAACCGGGAGATGATGGTGGCACGGATCGAGACAACGCCGACATTCCGTGTAGTGAGCCGAGAAGTGCTCTTCGAAATCGGGCCCGAGTACATGATCGCGTCGAGCGGCGACCACATCGACATCTCGCGGGACGATCAGCGCTTCTTCATGGTCCGCGCGGCGGGCAGCGGGGCCGACGTCGAGGGACCGCCGCCGTATTACGTGCTGGCAAGGAGCTCGAGCAAAAAGTGCGGGGGCGCTGACGACCAACGCCCCCATCACACCCTCGATCAGTCCCACCCACATCACTATTCCACTAGGAACAGCGACGACATCCCGAAGTTCAGGTGGGGGCCCACATGGCAATGGAAGAGCCACGTTCCCGGGTTGTCGGGTACCATGTCCGCCGTCACCATTTCCATCGTTACCAGGCTCAGGACGTCGGTTCGCATTCTCCGTGACACCGCCGTCTGGCCATGCCAGTGTGGAGCGTGCACCTCGAAGTTCGAGGTTCCGAATATGTACCAGCGCACCCGTTCCCCCTGACGCATGCGGAGCCCCGGCAGGTGCCCGAACGAGAACCCGTTCATGGTCTCGCGAAGATTGAGTGCGAAGGAGAGGTCGGCGAAGGTTTGCTGGTCAGCGCGCGGGACCGATGCCGGATTGCCGGCATAGGTATTGATATTGTCTTCGAAGTACCAGCTCTCATTCTCATCGATTTCCGCAAAGGCCACGACGAACTCACGATCCACGTCGGTCGGGGTCCCGTCTTCGCGCATCATCCCAGCCTTCGTGATGATCATCACCCCCATGAGTCCCGCGTTGACGTCCTTGGGTTCGTCGAGGTGAGAGTGATACATCCACATGATCGAACTGCCCTCGTCCGCGGTAGGCCCCGCTCGCTCCGGCACGGGCCAGACATACCGGTGCGTCCCCCCCGGTGGCACCCCGTCGTCCGCCTTATCCCCATCGGAGGTTCCATCGTCGTACACTGCTCCCTCGGAGTCCTTGTTGTAGAAGACCCCATGGGGGTGCATGGTATAGGGGCGGCTGGCGTTGTTGCGGAATACCACGACGATGGTATCACCGACCTGGCCGCGGAGCACCGGGCCGAGATAGCCGAGGTGCTCCCACTCAGGCGGGCGCTGCTTCATCGTGGTGAAGGTACTGTCGGTGTATTCCCGGTACACCGCCTTCTTGTAGACACGGCCAATGCGATCAGGGGCAGAGGTCAGCAGCATCTCCACCAGTCCCTCTGCGGGGCCACCGGTCATCATGTTGGTGCCCGTCGGTGCATAGTCCCACTCGACCTCTTCGGCGGCCACATAGTAGGTGCGAGTGGTCGGTGCCACAGATGAAGTTCCCGCGGGGGCGCACGAGGCGATCGACAAGGAGACCACAGCTGGGACAACGGCAAAGGGGCGCAGCAATCGGTGACCGATCGGCATGTGAACTCCTCTTCATATGGGGATGGATCGAGTCGGAGATGATACCTCCCTGCCCCCATTCCGCAACCCCCTGAACGCGCCTTGCGGACAAGCGGCCTTGCCGGTGCGGTTGACCGAGAGCTATCGTATTCGATCCCCAAGGACGAACGAGGGAGGTGCGAGTGGGCGCAACCGTCGCGGTCGGCGTCACGGTCAACGGTCTTCGGCATGAGCGAGAAGTTGAACCTCGTCTCCTCCTCAGCGACTTCCTCCGCCACGAGATTGGCCTCACCGGGACACACGTGGGCTGTGAGCATGGGGTTTGCGGAGCCTGCACCATTCTCCTCGACGGCGCCGCGGTGAGATCCTGTCTCATGTTCGCAGTCCAGGCCGATGGACACGCGATCACCACGGTCGAGGGGCTTGCGCCGAGGGCAGACCTCCTTCACCCTGTCCAGGAAGCGTTCCGGGAAACCCATGGCCTCCAATGCGGCTTCTGCACTCCCGGCATCCTGATGACGATGGTCCCCTTCCTGGCCGACAACCCCGATCCCGATGAAGGACAGATTCGTGAGGCGCTCTCGGGGCATCTCTGCCGCTGTACTGGCTACCAGCACATCGTGGACGCGGTCCTCCTCGCGGCGGCCAGCCTGAGGAACGTGTGACGGGGACATTTGGGTCGAGAACTCGCCGAAACGAGGACGCCAAGCTGCTCACCGGTCGAGCCCAGTTCGTGGACGATGTCGAACTCGACGGCCTGTTGCATGTGGCATTCCTGCGAAGCGAATACGCCCACGCCAAGATCCTGAGTATCGACACCTCCAAGGCGCTGACCCGGCAGGGTGTCGTTGCGGTCTATACCGCCGATGACCTCGGTGACTACTGGCGCCCCGGACCTCTACTGGTTGCTCCTCCGCCGATCCCGAATCTCATCTTCAACGAAGCCACCCAGGTCCCGCTCGCCCGCGACAAGGTGAGGCACGTTGGGGAACCCGTGGCGATGGTAGTCGCGACGAGCCGGTACATCGCCGAGGATGCTCTGGAAGACATTGTGGTTGACGTGGACTTCCTGGATGCGGTGGTGGACATCGAGGCGGCATTGGCAAGGGATGCACCTGTGATCCACGAGCATCTCGATTCGAACCTGGCCGCCCATGCCGTCCAGACGAAAGGTGATTTCGCCGCCGCCAAGCAGGATGCGGCTCTGGTCGTATCGCGCCGGTTCACCTACGATCGCGGTGCCTCGGCCCCCATCGAAACACGTGGTGTGGTCGCGTCCTGGGATCCCAGGGCTGAACAGTTGACCATCTGGGATACCACGCAAGCACCGATCCCCATTCGGAACGGGTTGGCTGGTCTTCTCGGACTCCTCGAGTCGCAAGTCCGGGTCATCGCTCCATTCATCGGCGGCGGCTTCGGTCCAAAGATCATGATGTTTTACCCAGAAGAAGTTCTACTCCCCTGGGCCGCCATGCGTTTGGAGCGACCACTCAAGTGGATCGAGGACCGGCAGGAGAGCTTCACCGCCACAACCCAGGAGCGGGGACAAGTTCACGATGCCGAGATGGCCGTTGATGCCCGTGGGGTCATTCTCGGCGTCCGCGATCGATTCGTTCACGACACCGGTGCGTACGACACCTACGGGCTCACGATCCCCATCAACAGCCAATGCACTCTGCTCGGCCCGTATCGAGTTCCCGCCTACGAGAGCGAGTTCACAGTCGTGTTTACCAACAAGACGCTCGTGACTCCGGTCAGGGGGGCCGGCCGCCAGCATGGCGTCTTCGTGATGGAACGTCTGCTCGATATCGCAGCACGCGAGTTGGGAATCGATCGCGTGGAGATTCGACGTCGGAACTATCTCAGCCCAGACGACTTCCCACACGATCATGGGATCCTGTTTCAGGACTCCGCCCCCCTCACCTACGACAGTGGCGACTATCTCCCTGCGCTCGAAGAAGCGGTGGCACGTATCGGATATGAAGACTTCGTCCGCGAGGAGCAGCCTCGCCTTCGGGCTGAGGGTCGCCAGGTGGGTCTGGGGATCGTGTCCTACGTGGAGGGTACCGGCATCGGGCCCTACGAAGGAGCGCGTGTCACGATCGAACCAAGCGGCCAGGTGCGGGTCGCCACCGGGGTCGGTACCCAGGGCCAGGGTCACTTCACGTCCTTCGCGCAGATCGTCGCGGATCAGCTCGGTGTGGCGGCCGATGCGGTGCACGTCGTGACGGGAGACACGGCGGCGTTCAATTGGGGCACGGGCACCTTCGCCAGTCGAGGCGCGGTCGTGGCGGGCAATGCGTGCCACGCGGCGGCCAGAGCCGTGCGCGAAAAGACGATTGGCCTCGCCGCCAACCTGCTTCGGGTCTCGGGGGAGCAGATTGAACTGGTTGCGGGGTACGCGCGCGTCGTCGGTCACGCTAGTCGATCGATCTCCCTCGGCGAACTCGCCAGGCGCGCCAACCCGTTGCGAGGTGCCGTCACCCCGGGAACCGAACCGGGCCTCGAGGCGACTGCGTACTTCGGACCCGATCGTGGAAGCACCGCAAGCGGGGTGCACGCGATGATCGTCGAGGTCGACGCCGAGACGGCGATGACGACGATCAAGCGGTATGTGGTCGTCCACGACTGCGGTCGAGTGATCAACCCCCTCATCGTGGCCGGTCAGATCCAAGGGGGTGTGGCCCACGGGATCGGGAACGCGTTCTACGAGCAGCTCATCTATGACGACGACGGCCAGCTCCAGAACGCGTCCTTCATGGACTACTTGCTCCCCACGGCGACCGATGTTCCACGCATCGAGATCGCGCACACGGAGACCCCATCTCCCCTCAACCCGCTCGGGGTCAAAGGTGTCGGCGAAGCGGGGTGTATTCCCACCGGGGCCCTCTTCGCCCAGGCGGTCGAGGACGCGCTTGGGGACTCAGG
>QKDC01000117.1 GCA_003246755.1 Gemmatimonadota bacterium
CACGCGCTCGATGAACGAACGGCTCTGATCGGGTTGTGTGGTAAACCGGTTGCCGGCTCCCATCTCCGTCGGGGGGCGCGTGTAGAGTGTCGAGACGTCGATGACCGGTGCGCTATCCGCTCCGAACGCTTCAATATCGAAGGCGGCGACGATCACATCGTTGTTGGAGTTCTTCACGGCCTCGTAGATCGGATGGGTCGAGTCGGCCACCGTGACGTAGGACACCATCCTGAGCAAGACCTTGTTGGCCATCCGCTCCCACTTGAGGACGCGTGCCGGACCCACCTGCTGCCCACCGTACCCCGCGTTGACGGGCACCCGGGCACCACGCGTGACGAGCAGCATCTCCTTCCCCAACACTCCCGTCGGGATCTCGAAGTACAGCTTGGTCCCGATGCGGTGCGTGAGGAACATGCCCCGCTCGGTCTCCGCCTTATCGGTGATGACGTCCTTGTATGGCTTCGGTTCCGATGCCTGGGCCCCACCCGCTCCCGGGCGTTGAGGACCTTGCGCGGGTCGTGCCGCCGGAGTGGTAGCGCCACCAGGCCGAGCACCCGCTGGACGCGCTGAGGCGTCGGCCGGGCCGGATTCGGGGGTTGGCGTGGGTGATGGGGCTGCCTTGCTGCAGGCGGCCATGATCACCATGCTAAGTAGCGTTGTGAGCGTCCGAAACGATCTCATAGTTGGTCTCGCGATGTGAGGTCCGGAAACAGAGACAGATACAACGGTGGCAAAGTGCCCCCCTTGGGGGTGGGATTCAACTCCCCGACGATGCTCCTGGGGTCCTGGCACTCCATGGATGCCGGAAACCACTCGCGAAGCGCGGGTGGTCTTCAGCCGGTGGCACACCTCAGCGCGTCAATGGCCGCCCGCCACTCGGCGTCGCTTTCCGGTTTCCGAGCCCGAAAGTTGATACCGAGTGTTCCGAACTGTGCCGCGCTCGACGCCTGTGGGGCATCGGCGAAGACATCCGCCCTCCAGGTGATTTCGAATCCGACGAAACCTGCCGCCACGACCGTGGCTTCCAGCTCTGCCTCCTGCAGAGCGCCGGCGATTCAGCCCTTCCAGAGGTCGATGTTGCGTCTCGCCCCGTCCGACATCGGCTTTTGGATCAGAATATCACCGATTTGGAGGCGCCCTTTGGGACCGAGTACTCGTGCAAATTCGCGAAGTCCCGCCGGCTTGTCAGGAAAGAGATTGAAGACACCGTTGGAAATCACGACGTCCGCCCAAGCGTCCTCCACAGGGAGCGCTTCGGCATATCCCTCTTTGAACTCGACGTTGCCGACCCCCATTGCTTCGGCACCTTGTCGAGCCCGCTGGAGCATCGCTGGGGTCATGTCGACACCGATGACCGCGCCTTCCGCACCGACCATCCGTGAGGCGATCAATGAATCGATACCCGCGCCGCACCCGACATCCACCACCCGTTCGCCGGCCTCGAGAACTCCCAGAGAAAACGGGTTGCCGGTGCCCGCAAACGAGGCGATGGTGGGTTCGGGAATGCCATCGAGCCACGCCGATTCATACGCCAGCCGTGCGGCGAGTGGTCGGCCGGTGTGGAAATGGAACCCCCGCTCCGGCTCATCGGCCACCAAGGCGTATTCATGCTGGATGGCTTGCCGGAGGCTCTCTCGGTCGAGCCCCTCGGGGGGACGGGAGACTCCAGGAAGGGTCGCGGTCAGGTCGTCCATGGTCCAGCTCCTTTAGCTCGTGGCTGCTGGCGCGTGAGGTATCCTGGGGCTGGCCTGCTCGATGACGAGCTTCAGCCCTTTCAGGCTCGCCGGCAACATCATGATCAACACCGGCAATTCTGCCCTGACCTCCACGAAATTCGTCAGCAGAACAAGCACGCTCATTTGAAAGATTGCGAAGCCGAACGCCGCCACCTCGAATCTATCACACCGGCGCAGTCCGATCATCCCCAAGGCCAGTGGGAGGCCGAAGGCGAGCAATGGTGGGTATCGTAACCCGAGCGCCATGGCGACCGACAGATTCCGACTCACCTGCGCAACAATGTCGTGAGGTTCAAACCCGCCGGGAACCAGAATGCGAAGCACCGCATACGTCGCAAAGCTGATGGCGAGGAGCCCAATCGTTTCTCCGAGTCGTCGCTTCCAGTTGGTTTGTGTGACCACCGAGGCGAAATACAGGATCGGAACCAACACGATGTCGAACTTCACGATAACGGCGAGGGGGAGGAGGAACATGAGTGCGAGGAAGGCGCGTTTCCGAATCAGAATCAGGGACACGAGCCAAAGCACCAGGGATGCCCGGTCCCATGGGTGGAAGTAATGGAAGTGGTATGTCAGCGGCAACAGGGCCCCGGTGAACAGCAGTCCCCCCAGTGCGAGCGATGTTGCTCCTCCCATGGCCAGAAACCCATACAGCAGAATGAGCGCCGCAAATAGGCTGGCCGTGTCCAGGACGAAGTAGACCCGGTGGAGCGGCTGACCCGTCATGAGTCGCAGTTTCTCGGCGACCCACACCGTCACTACCCTGATGTTCGTCCTATTGGCTCCTCTGCCCGACCACGTCTCCCCGGCTGGAAGCCGATTTTCGAGGAGCACCTGATGCGCCTGCTCGCGCTTCTCTCTCATCGACGCGTCATAGATCGTGAGGCCACCAACCCACGCCTGATTCGTCAGCGTCAGGACAGCTGCCAGCGCGAAGACGAATACATGCAGTGGGATGCTGGAAGTCCGCTGTCGTCCCGGGTCTATGGACATGTCAGAGCCTCCGTCACCGTGTGGTCGTGGTGCTCCGCGATGGGAACCAAGCTCTGCTCTTGTGGCTGTCAATGTCTAATCGGACAGACCACAGGGTCAAAGCGACATAACGGGGTTCGGCGACCTACCCAGACTGTGTGACCCTGGAGAGTCCTTCCCGTAGAAGGGCGGGGTGCCCGTCGGTGAGGTAGGCAATGCGACCGTCACGCGTGAGCACATAGACGATGGCTGGGTGAATCAATTCACCGGTGGAGGTGTTCCGCACCCGCGGGACCTTCCATCGGTTGAGGACCGTTTCGACCTCCTCGGGGTCACCGCTGAGCACATGAGCGTCGTTGGGGAGGCCCCACGCCTCGGCGATGGCCTCGAGACGACTCGGCGTGTCGCGCCATGGATCGAGGGTCAATATCACGATGGCGGGATCGAGGAGGGCTTCCTGGCGCGCGACGGCGATGACCTGCCGGACGATGAGGGGGCAGACCGTCTCACAGTGTGCGTAGGCAAACGCGACCAGCACGGGTCGATCGCGAAAACTGGCGATCGAGATGCGATCTCCCCGCTGGTCCACGAGCCCCAATTCGGGGGCGGGGTCGCCGAGCTCCATGAGTCGAGTTGTGGGCGTTGCGGTCGCGTTGGTATCGAAAGGAACACCTCTCGCTTCGGCCACTCTGTTGCCTGCGGTCACGATGCCAACGACGAGGAGCCCCCCAGTTCCGGCCAAGACCAAACGGCCGGATGATCGATGGAGCAATGTGCGGAGGCCCTCACGGACCCGCGCTCCCCACCCCAACATCAGAAAGGCGACCATCCCAATGGGTTCGCCAATCAGGAGCACCCACCCCCCAGCGTGAGGGAGTCCATCCCGGGTGGACCCAAAGCAGATTTCCCGCGCCCTGCTGAGCCAGGGACTGGTTTCGCTCGGCAGCGGCCAGAGCGCAAGAGCCCACCATGCCACCGTGATGCCGATGATCGCCCACAGCGCGACGAGCGACCATCGGGCCGGCACGGACATGGTGGGCCCCCTATGTGTCATCCAATCTTCCAAACGAAGGACAGCACTTTCCAGTTGACGAAGAAATACACGACGAACGCGAGCAGGAACACACCCACCAACACAACAGTGCCTGGCGCGGGACCGAGCCGCCAACTCCGCCCCGGCTGATGCAATTCCGCGTTCAACTCGTCCACGTTGCTGCTGTGGACGGGGGGGTGGGTCAGGCCTGCCGGGACGCCAACCATCGCAGTGCCACGCGTGATTTCCCCGAGCGGCTCACCGAAGAACACCGACTTGACCGCGATCGCAACGAAGATGAAGGCCCCCGTCGCCGCCATGAGTCCACCGAGAGCGACGATCCCGAGCAGGAGATCCACCGCAGGACTGAACTCGATGCCGAATGGCGCCTGGCTGAAGGTGATGTCCCAATGCCGGCGGGGCACGCCGAACGACCCCGCGAAAGTCATCGACATGGTGAAAATCAGCATGCCGAGCGCGAAGAGGTACGGCTGGATCTTCGCAAGGCCCCAGAACGCGACTCGCTTCCTGAAGATGAGCGGAATCAGGTAGTAGGTGGCGCCCATGAATGCCATGGCCGTTCCCGAAACCACGGTCGCGTGGAAGTGCCCGGGGACTCTGAGGGTGTTGTGGACGATGATGTTGATTTGCTCGGTGCCGATGGTGACGCCGGTGATTCCCCCAACGAAACCAAACACCACGACCGAGAACACCAGCGAACTGAATCCAGGGTCGCTCCATGGTGCTTTCCGGAGCCACTCGAACAACCCGGATGTAAAGCCCCGGAGGCGCTGACCGAGTTCCATGCCGGCCGGGACGGTGAACCCATGGATCATGCTGGCCAGGACCGCCATGTACATGAAGTAGCTGGTGTTCACGATCTTCCATGTGGGTCCCATGCCGGGGTCCACGAGGAGGTGATGCGCCGAGGCCATCGAGATGAACAGGATGTAGAGGACGAACGCGAGGCGACTGATCTTCTCATTGATGACGACCGCCCCCACGGTGAGCGCGCCAAGCATGTACCAGATGGCCACCATGGCGGCCACGTTGATCTGCTGTGAAGAGTGCCCCAGGCCCCACCAGATGAGTCGATAGATCTGTGCATCGACCTCCATCAGGCCGAGCGACCAGAGGAACGTCGGGATGTAGATGGCCGCCCCATGAAGCAACGTGATGATGGCGATGATGGCCGCTGCCACCGCGCCGAAGGTGACCAAGGGAACGGAACCTTCGTATCGCTTCTCCCGTTTGGCGACAACGAGATTCGCGAAGAACATGCTGGTGACGATGAGGGCACCGACGGCAAACAGGATTACCCCGAGATAGAACAGCGGATCGGCTCGGAGGGGTACATACGACGTAAAGAGGACGTCGGCCTTGCCGGTCCACATCATCACCTCGACCATCACCGCCCCGACGACCATCAGGCCAAACGATGCCCAGCCCAACTTCGGCATCACCTGACGCGCGTTGATGACGACCGTACTGGCGAAGTACAGCACCGCCATTTCGAAGAAGATGATGAAGAAGATGAGCATGCTCATGCCGTGGACGCCCAGAATGCGGTAATACCAGGGCGCGGAGAGGAGATGCACGGCTTGCCAGCGTGTGAGCACGAGGAGGACGGCTCCGATGGCGCCAATCAGGAGGGCCACGACCGAGACGACGGCATTGGCTTTGATCAACAACTCCGCCGGGCCGTGGACCTTGAGCCCCGTCGAACCGCAGGTCCGGAAGTTGGAGTCCGTCATCGGGAACCTCCCGCGTTCGCCGCGCTGTTTCCACCGACCACGATCAGGCGACCCACCATGGTGTGGTGTCCGATACCACAAAACTCGTTACAGAGGATGCGGAAATCGCCGGCCGCGGTGGGTTGGACTTTGAGTCCGTAATCGTATCCAGGGACGACCTGGAAGTTCACGTTCAGCGGATTGAGATTGAATCCATGATTGACGTCCAATGAGGAGAGGTGCAGGGTGTACTCCGCGCCCTCCTCGAGTTGCAGGATCGGCGTCCACTGGAACGACATCGCCGTGAGGTACACGTCACTTCCAGGTGGAGGGGCAACGATCGGGATCCCCTGGTCCTCGCCGATCTGGTATTGGGCGATGAACTCCTGGGTGCGGCGGAAGAACGCCGTTGGTTCTACTTTCCGCCGAATCCCGGAAGGGTTCTGACCGCCCTTGAAATGCCAGAGCGGCATCATGGCGAAGAGCACCATGCACCACACGAAGGCGATAGTGACCCAGACCTTTTCCGCGGGGTGGGCCGGTTTCCACCAGACTCCCTTGGGCGACTCGAGGCCCGTATGTGTGTTTGGCATCGATTCTCCTCAGGGCAGGGTGGCTGGTGGCAGTGAGACCACTTCCCAGAGCCCCCATGCAGTGTAGATCACCGTCATGATCACGATGCCCGCAATGAGGAGCAAGAAGAAATTGTCGAAGAGACGTTGGCCCAAGGGAATGGGCTCGTCGGGGCCAGGATTCCCGCGAAGATCCGCCATAAGACCTCCGTTATATTGTTGACTTGCTCATGATAATATGACAAATTCCCGCGTCCAGCAACCCTCCTCTTTCACCGATCCCGGCCGCCTGTGATCCGTCGCCTGGAAGGCGCCACACTCCGAGTCCTTCGGACCGCCGATGCGGCGTTCAACCGACTCTACACGTGGCGCTTCAATCCACTGTACCAGTCCGGTACCATCGCGGTGGCCATGCTGGCCGTCCTCATCATCACGGGCGTGTGGCTCCTGCTGTTCTACCGGATCGGTGCACCCTGGGCTTCGGTGGACGCCATCACGGGGAACCTCTGGGCCGGCAATTGGGTGCGCGGAGTGCATCGTTATGCCTCCGATGCAGCCCTGATCGCGGTGTCGGTTCACCTGATCCGGATGTTCGCTCAGAGCAGGGCTTGGGGTCCGCGGGCGGTTGCCTGGGTTTCAGGGGGGGTGCTGCTGGCGGTTCTTCTCGTCAGTGCCTGGACAGGGTTCGTCATGGTCTGGGACACCTTCGGATACGAGCTCGCCGTGGCGGGTGGGCGGATGCTCGATGCGCTCCCCTTCTTCTCAGAACCAGTGGGTCGGATTTTCGTCGGTGAACATCCGGTCCCGAGCGCGTTCTTCTTTCTCAACCTCTTTCTCCACGTGGCACTCCCGCTCGGCATGGGCCTCATCCTCTGGATTCATGTTTCTCGCATTGCCCGACCGACCTTGCTCCCGCCCAAAGCGCTCCTCTGGGGGTCGATCGGCCTGCTCACACTGATCGCGATCGTCTGGCCCCTGCAAATGGCGCCCGAGGCTGATCCCTTCGCCTTGCCCTCCACCGTACCCGCCGACTGGTGGTTCGGGTTCTGGCTACCGATCACCGCACGAGTCCAGGAGTGGTTCCTGTGGGTCGTCATCGCTGCTGGCGTCATCGCCTTTCTGTGGGTTCCGAGGTTGACCAGACCGGGAGCCGGTGAACGCGCTCCGTCGACAGTGGATAAACAACTGTGCACCGAGTGTAACCAGTGCATCGTGGATTGCCCGTACGAGGCGATCACGCTCGTCGAACGCGATGATGATCGCCCAACCCTCGTGGCCCAAGTCGATCCGACCCGCTGTGTGAGTTGCGGGATCTGCGCGGGGTCGTGCTCGCCAATGGGCATTGGTCCACCCCGGCGGACGGGAAGAAATCAACTCGAGACGACCCGGGCTTTTCTGCGGACGCACGAGACCTCGTCGGGGAAGGTCGTCGTGCTTGGGTGCCGCTATGGAGCAGGCGAGTTTAGAGATACGCTCATCGGTGCCGGAGCCGAGTTCCAAGAGATGGATTGCGTCGGGAACCTGCATTCCTCCGTCGTAGAATTCCTCATTCGAGGTGGTGCCGGAGGCGTGCTGGTCCTGTCATGTCCCCCGAGGGACTGCCGCAATCGGGAAGGGCCCGGGTGGACGACCCAACGTCTCTATCACGGCCAAGCGGCGGAGTTGAAACCGAGGGTCGACCGCGAGTACCTCCATGTCGCGTATGCTGGCGCCGGTGAGGCCAAGGAGGCCCTCCGCGCCCTGCGCGAGTTCCAGGATCACCTCGAGGCCATGGTACCTCTCGAGCCCGAGCCCGATCTCGAGATCGAGACCGTTTGCGAGCCGGTCGCGCTGGAAGGGGAGCGAGTGTGAAACCGACCAGACGGGTGGTGGCCCTCATCGTCTCGACGGTGTTCCTTCTCGGGATGGTGGGCCTCTCGCGCGTCTCGATGTCCACAGGTGCCGGTGCCGCTGGTGTCCTCCGTTTGTCGTGGGGCCTCCTCCCGGAACGTGTCGAGGAGTGCCGCACCCTGAGCGAGGAAGAGTTGGCGAGTCGTCCGGCGCACATGCGTCAGGCCGAAGTGTGTGAGGGGACGACACTCCCCTATCGGCTCACGGTAAGGATTGACGGGAGACTCAGGGTCGACGAACTGATGGTCGGTGGGGGCGCACGAAACGACCGCCGCGTCTACGTCTTGCGCGAGTTCAATCTCCCACCGGGGGACCACCCTATCTCAGTGAGCTATGTGATCGAGGATAGCACCCTCGTTGCAGGTGAGACCGATGGCGCGCCCCCGGATGAGCGGTTTGCCCCGAGAACCCTCAACTGGTCTGGCGTGTTGTCCTTTGCCCCGGGGAAGGTGGTGATGATCACGTTCGATCAAGAGCGGCGCCAACTCCGGCCCAGACGGAGTCTGCCCCAGCCGTGACCCTGGGTCCCACGAACCCCCGTCAGCGCCGCCGCCTCGGTGTGTGGCTGGCCCTCTGGGCGGTCATGGTCTTGCTGACGGTCGTCATCGGTGGCGTGACCCGGCTCACGGAATCCGGACTCTCGATCACCGAGTGGAATCCCGTGTCGGGGGTGCTGCCCCCACTCACTGAAGCGCAGTGGCGATTGGCCTTCGAGAAGTACCAACAGATCCCGGAGTATCAGCAGATCAACACGGGAATGAGCCTCACCGCATTCAAAGGCATCTTCCTCGTGGAATACACCCACCGACTGTGGGCGCGACTCGTCGGCGTGGTCTTCGCCGTTCCCCTCCTCGTCTTCCTTCTTCGTGGCGGGTTGGGCCGCCGGCTGGTGCGCCGCCTGGTGGCCCTTCTGGTGATGATGGGTCTGCAGGGTGGGATGGGGTGGTACATGGTACAGAGTGGGCTCACCGAGCGCACCGACGTGAGCCAATATCGGCTCGCGGCTCATCTCATGCTGGCGCTCTTCATCTTCGCCGTGGCGGTATGGACGGCAGCCGATCTTCTCAGCCAGGATCCCTCAGGGAAGAAACCGAGCCCGCGAGCCCAACCCGGACCGGCGGGGTTCACGCTACTGGTGTTGGGTACCGCGCTCGCTGGTGCCTTTGTTGCCGGACTCGATGCGGGGAAGGCCTACAATACCTTTCCCTTGATGGGAGGGCGGGTGTTCCCTCTGGGGTACTTCCAACTCACGCCCTGGTACCGGAACATCTTCGAACACGTGCCCGCGGTGCAGTTCAATCACCGACTCCTGGGGATCGCCGTCGTTCTGTCGTCGTTGGCGGTGTGGTGGATCAACCGTCGAAAGGTTCCAGGAACTCCAGGGCGACGTCTGGCAGGATGGATCGGAGTTGCGGGATTGGCGCAGGCGGGATTGGGGGTCGCGACCCTCCTCCTCGTGGTCCCGATCCCTCTCGCTGCGCTTCATCAGGCGGGGGCCGTGATGCTTCTGGGGTTGGCACTGCTCTGGTGGCACGCTTCGGCCGAGGCGATGGCCTGACCCTTTCCGAGCGCTACTCGTCCACCGCTCGGAACGAACTCGCGTACAACTCCGTTGCCTGTTCTCGGCTGGCCGAGTCACCGAAGATCTTCTCCCCGTCATAGCGGCCGTTCTCGATGAACACCTCCGAGATCTGGCGCCCCCCGGTCACGCTTCCGGCCATGAAGACCCCGGGGACGTTCGTTTCGAGGGTGGCCTCGTCGAGTTCTGGACGACCGGTTGGGTCGAGGCAAATCCCGATTGACGCGAAGAGCGAGAAGTCCGGGTGATATCCCGTGAGGGCATAGACCCGATCCGCCGGCAGGTTCTCCCTCGTGCCGCTTGCGGTCTCGATCGTCACATGCCGTGAAGTGATTTCCACGACGTTCGCCCCAAAACGTGCCGCAATCTCACCGGCCTTGACCCGATTATCGAAGTCAGGCTTGAGCCAATACTTGACACTCGGTTTCAGCGCCTCCCGCCGATACACCAGGGTCACATGAGCACCCGCACGGAAGGCGAGAAGCGCTGATTCGACGGCCGAGTTCTTTCCGCCGACGATCACCACGTTCAACTGCGCCGTCACGTGAGGCTCATCGAAGTAATGGGAGACATGTGGCAGGTCTTCCCCCGGCACATCGAGCAGGTTGGGGTGATCGAAGTACCCCGTCGCGAGAACCAGTCGGTCGCAGGTGACCTCCTCTCTCCCAGCACGGGCCTCCAGCACGCAGTGAATCCGGCCTGTCGTTGCATCGCGGTGTGCACCGACCAATCGTGTGTACGGTCGGACCCGAAGGCCTTCGGCGCGTGCCACGCCACGATAGTACATGAGCGCCTCCTCACGTGTGGCCTTGCCCCCGGCCGTCACGAGAGGGTGGTTCCCGATCTCCAGGCGTTCCGGTGTGGTGAAGAAGTGCATGCCAATCGGATACCGAACGATGGAGCTGGCAATCGGACCGGCATCGAGGATGAGAGGATGGCGACCGCGTCGCACGGCGGAGATGGCGCATGCCAGGCCGATGGGTCCCGCTCCAACGATCAGATCGGGCTCGTGTTGCATCGAGGTCATGCCGGAATGTAATTACCACGTCCCGAGCAAAGGCCCACGTGAAGCTCGTCACCTGGAACGTCAACTCGATCCGCGCTCGGCTCGACCGCTGTCTCGCGTTCCTCGAGCGCACCCGCCCTGACGTGGTGTGTCTTCAGGAACTCAAGGTACCCGACGCCGATTTTCCTTTCGAGGCGATCCACGGGTGCGGATATCAAGCCGCCGTATTCGGGCAACGCACCTACAACGGGGTGGCCATTCTCTCTCGCACAGCGATTGAAGACGTGGTCCGGGGACTGCCCGGAGACCCGACCGACGACCAGGCTCGACTCATCTCCGCGATGACGGCGGGTGTGAGGGTGGTCTCTGTGTATGTGCCGAACGGCCAGAGCGTGGGGAGTGACAAGTGGGCGTACAAGCTTGCCTGGCTCGCCCGACTGCTGGACTGGTTGGGCTCCATCGATCGTGACGACCCCGTGGCAGTGTGTGGTGATTTCAACGTTGCACCGGAGGAACGTGACGTTGCGCGACCCGAGGAGTGGGCGCACTCCGTACTCTGTCATAGCGATGCACGTGCGATGATGCTTCGTTTGACGCAGTCGGGGTGGGTGGACACCATGCGACTTCATCACCAGGGTCCAGGTCCGTTCTCCTGGTGGGACTATCGGATGCTGGCATTCCCAAAGGGGAACGGGCTCCGGATCGATCACATCCTGGCCTCCTCCGGCCTCGCGGAGCGATGTAGTGCGGTCTGGGTCGATCGAGACGAACGGAAGGGCACGAAACCCTCGGACCATGCTCCTGTGATCGCCGAGTTTGGGGAATGATGTTTCGAAAAGAAACCTATGGACCACGGATCGCGTAGTACGCACCGACTACCCCCTGCGGAGGAAGAAGATGATCTGGACTCTCTTGATCGGTTTGATCGTCGGTGTCGTGGCAAAAGCTCTCATGCCAGGCAAAGACCCCGGCGGGATCATCATGACGATCCTGCTTGGTATTGGTGGGTCCTTCGTGGGTACCTGGCTCGGTTCGGTGATCGGACTCTATGGCCGAGGTCAGTCCGCCGGATTCATTGCCTCGGTGATCGGTGCCGTCATCATCCTCTGGGTCTATCGTAAGGTGTCCGGGAAGGCCACCGCCTGAACGAGCAGGAACTGATTCCCATCGAGCGGGCGGTTCGCCTGCTCGATGATGCCTTCAGGATCCCGGGGACATCCCTCCGCATCGGGATCGACCCACTCCTCGGACTCGTTCCTGGCATCGGAGACACGGTGACGGCCATTATGGCCCTCGCCGTGTTTCGTGCCGGCTTTCGGCTCGGGGTCCCCCGTCTGGTGATGGTTCGGATGTCCCTCAACATCCTGCTGGACCTTGGCCTAGGTCTACTCCCTGTAGTCGGGGACCTCGCCGATGCCGGGTACAAGTCGAACCGCAGGAACCTCGAGCTCCTGAGGAAGCATGTCGACCATCCGGTCCGGGCACGCCGTCGTGATGTGATCTTCTTCGGCGTGCTCACCTTCGGAGTATTGGCGGTGATCGGAGCGGTGGCCTACTTCTCTTGGTTGGCCGCCTTTTCCCTTATGGGTAGGATCCTCCGCTAGGAGGTCCCGCACGCAACTAGATTGGACCATGCCTCCCAAGTGGTGGTCCAACGGAATTCGCTTCGAATGTCAGGGAAGCGGCAAGTGCTGCGTCTCACGCGGTACGACGGGATACGTCTATCTCACGCTCGTGGATCGACAGCGTTTGGCGAAGTTCTTCGGGCTGTCGACGCGTGAGTTCACTCGACGCTACTGCGCCAAGACCCATGGACAATTCCACTTGGTCGACACGGAGGGTCCCTGCCAGTTTCTCGAGGGGACGCGTTGCTCGGTGTACGATGGCAGGCCCACTCAGTGCCGGACTTGGCCATTCTGGCCGGAGAACATGTCGCCCAAGGCCTGGAACCGAGATGTGGCCGGGTTCTGCCCTGGTGTAGGGAAAGGGCGGCTTTGGACGGCGTTAGAGATTCAGGGGGAATTGGATAGGGGCTGAGGGAGACGAAGGGGCGCGGAGCGGCTGACGATTCGATGCTCGTGCAGAATCAGACTAGAACCGAGGCAGACGAGGGGGACGCGTTCGCGGCTGGCGGTTCGACGCTCGTGCTCCTCTGGTTGGGTCCGGCGCTGTGGCTTGAACCAACGCCGCTTCGCGCCCCCTCGTCTGCCTCGGTCCCAGGCCTATGAGAACTCAGCCGCCGGTTCGCCGGGCCGGCTGGCAGCTCGGCCACGCGCCCGGCTGCCCATTCGACCTCGGCGGCATGACCCGCTTGTCGCGTGGCACACGGTCGGGGTCCTCGGAAGCCAGGTAGGCGAGCATCGCAGCGAGTGTCGCGTTGTTCCTCAAGTCGTCGAGGATGACCTTGTCGTAGGTGTCCCGGTTGGTGTGCCAGGTGTACTGACGGTAGTCGGGGTAATTCGACTGGAGTCGGAACGAGGGTGCGCCGTGGCAGAGGAAGGCCATGTGGTCACTTCCCCCGGTCTCGGGTACGCCAGGGAGGTCGAGATCGATTTCTCCTTCAATCTCACTCGGGAGTTGAGCCAACCATCGGCCAAAGAACGCCCCGGCACCGGTCAGCCCCATCATCCTGATGTACTCCACCCGCCAGGTGCCGTTGTCTTGGTTGAGAGCTGTCTGGAGGCCCTCGACCACCTCCGGATGATCCTCCGCGAATGCGCGTGACCCAATCAACCCGCGCTCTTCACCACCCCAGTGACCGATGATGATGGTGCGCTTGGGGTTGGGGTAGGTGGCTTTGAGGATACGGGCCGCCTCCAGCATGGTGATCGATCCCGTGCCGTTGTCCGTCGCGCCCGAGGCTCCATCCCAGGAATCGAGGTGGGCCCCGAGGACGACGTATTCATTGGGTTTTTCCGAACCGCGCATTTCAGCGATCACGTTGAATGTGGGAACCTGGCCGAGTGCTTCCGAGCGCGCATCGAGCCGGACACGGGGGCCTTGGTTATTCGAGGCGAGTCGGAACAGCAGGCCGTAGTCCTCGCAGCTCACGTCCAGTTCGGGGATCGCGTCGTTCGAGGCGTCGAAGATCTTGTTGACACCCCAACCCTCTGACCACTGCGTCGTGAGAATGCCAAGCGCACCGGCTTGGATGACCTTCTGGGGGGCGTTGCGGCCGAGTCGCGCCAGCCGAATCGCAAAGGCGCGCTGCAAATCCGCGCGTTCCTTTTCGAGCGAGGCGATCGTTTCGGGGCGTGCCAGGCTCGCGAGATTCTCGGCCGGCCGACAGGTGGGTTCTGGTGGAGATGCCAGGATGAACTTCCCCTTGGCATTTGGGAGCCAGGCATCGAACTCCGCTTCGTTGGCGAGGTCGGGCGGCAGGATCACCTCACCTTCGATGGGACCGTCCGTCCCTTTACTCCACGCGAGCATGATGCCCTCGAGAGTCCGGATTCTCGGCGCGATGAGGTCGAGGTGCGTATAGCCGCGTTTCCATCCGGCCCAGGTACCGATCTGCTCCTGGCGTACGGATATGCCCCACTCACGGTATTTCGACTGGACCCATTCATTGGCCGCTTCCAACGCAGGTGATCCATAGAGGCGGGGGCCGATCGAATCCATCAGGACCTGAGCGAGGCTTGCGGCCTGGGACCGAGCTGTCATTCCCTCGTCCCACATCTGCTTGATGACGGGGTCGTTGGTGGGAAAGGTTTGGGCGAGCGCACCGCCGCTGCCTGCGACGATCGAGAACAGTGTGAGGATTGGGAGGCGGACAGACCGCATCAGTATGCTCCTTGAGGTCGTGATGGGCAGAGGCGTCGGGTCGCGATGGTAGTCACTTCGTGATTTGTTATTGAAGGATTCGGTCCTCCCGCAGGCTCCGTACCCCATCCGAATAGGTGAGTTGGAGTCCTCCGATTCCCGGCGGCACATCGAACCTTCCACCCCTGGCAAATGAGAGTACCTGTCCCGAGGCGGTGTCACGGACCATCACCATCGGGTTGCTCGCGGCATCCCATCGAAGGACGTATCTCCCGGCAGGGGTCTGCTCGACCACGGTGCTCGAGGTTGGCGGTGCGGCCAGGCCAGCGCGTCGTTCGATGCTTCCTTCGGGTCCGGTCACCCGGAGCGTGGCCAACTCGAGGTCGAGCACGCGCTCCATCGGGATGACGAACGCGAAGGCGGCTTGGGGGGTGGGAGAGTCCCCAACGGCGACGGGGGCAAAGGTTCTGGAGGCCAGCACACTTCCGTCAATGCCGATGGCGTCCAGACGGTAGGGACCGGGGGGGTGGAGGGTGATCGGTGCATCGACCACGAATGCCGGCTCCAGCACCATCCCTTGGTCGCTGATCCTCCCCCACACCAGAAGGCCCCGACCCTCGGAGCCCGCCACGATGTTGTTGGGTCCTGACTCGCGGTACGCGATCATCTTGGCCCAGTTGTAATCGCTCACCCACTCCGGGGAGCAGTAACTCAGCAGATCGACATACGTAGCCGGGTTCTTCAGGGCCAGGGTCGAGACATCGAGTCCCCAAATGCCGATGGAGGCCCCGCCGTAGGGGTATGACGG
>QKDC01000007.1 GCA_003246755.1 Gemmatimonadota bacterium
CTTCCATCTGCTTCGCCACGCTGTGCCGGAGTTCCTCGCCGTAGGCGGCGACGTGGGCCGCGATGCGCTCGGCCAACCCCGTCATGGTCATGTACTGCCGGTACCCTTCGGCTGCGATCGCAAACCCTGGGGGGACGCGCATGCCGAGCTTGGTCATCTCCCCCAGGTTCGCGCACTTCTTACCGACGAGATCGTTGTGTTCTTGACCCAGCTCCTCGAGCCAGTAGATCCATTTCTCCTGCATAATCGTCCTCGCGCGGGGCTCCTCCCGCCCCCAACGGGAGGAGCCCGGTTTCGAGTTCCGGAGGGCGCTCTTACTTATCCAAGATGTAGAGAGCGCCCATGTTCGCGTCCACGCGAACCCGCTGACCTGTTTTGATGGCCTGGGAACCGGTAAACGTGTTCATCAGCACCGGGATACCGTACTCCCGGCCGACGATTGCGGCGTGCGAGAGCGACGCGCCGCGGTCCACCACGACTCCGGCGATAAAGGAGAAGACGGGCGTCCAGCTCGGGGAGGTCGTCGCCGCCACCAGGATCTCCCCAGGCTGGATGTCGGCGAGTTGTTCCTCCTTTTGAATCACGCGAGCGATGCCCTCGGCCACCCCGGGCGAGCCGCAGGTCCCGTGCAGGTCTGCTTTCAACTCGGGCCGCACCTGCGGCATGCTCCCCACCACAACCTTGAGGAAGATCGGGTCGTTCGACTTAATGATCATCCCCATGGCCTGGTCCATATCCATGCCTTCCTTCAGGAAGACCGGGGGATTGGGCGCCTCGCACCATTTTTCCCACTGTTTGCGGCGGCGCTCGGCGAGCGGTTTGAGGTCGTATGCCTCAGGTACCAAGAGCACCTTGCGCACATCTTCCGGCACGAGGAAGAACACATCGTCCACCTTCTCGATGGTGCCGGCTTTCGCGATGCGCCGTCCGACTGCCATTACCGTGCGGCGAATCAAGGCGTGGCAGTACAACTCCATGTAGTAGTTGTGCTCCTCGCTATAGATTCCGCACTTCTGGGCCAGTCGTAAGAGCGTGGTGAACCACCCTTTCTGCTCGGGGGCGATCTTGGCGAGCACCTCCTCTTCCGCTTCGGCCCGCGCCGCGGTGAGCTTCGCGCGTTCGTGGTCGAGATTGAAATCCCCCCCTCTCGCCAGAAACTGCTTCACGTTCACCAACGCCGGGGTGGGATCCTCGATCCACGAGGGCAGGTTGATCTCGGACATGCGCTGCATCCGCCAGCCGTCTTCATTGAGGAACTCGCGGAAGGCCACCATGAACTCGCGGCCACGGGTATCAGCTTCCAATTTGCCGAGAATGTCGGCCGGCTCGTTGTTCAAGAAGATTCCGTCGATGCCCATATCCCGAGCTTCGATCGAGAACTCCCAGATCTTCTTATCTACTTGCAGGACTTTGTTGTCGAAGCCGGACACCAACTTGTGGAATAGTGGGCTGGTGTCATCGATTCCAACCATTTCACGGCACATGTTCTCAAAGAGGACGTAGGCACAGAATGTACCGTACATCATGTACATATGGATCTCGAACATGCGCCGGTACACGTTGATGGTTTGCTCGAAATTCTCCAACAAATCTTCGTTCGAGCAGTTGTCGATGTCGACCTTTTTCAGCCCCTCGTACAAGCCGAGCAGCTCCACGGTGAAGCCCCGCCAGAGCCCATCCCAGTCCGTGATAAACGGGCGAATCGCCTCTCGGAACCCCTTCTCCCGCTCTGTTCTCTCCTCCTCGGAGGTCACCGGGAGGATGGCGATGTAGTCCCCTCCTTGGTGCGTACGCATGTCCAGCCCCCGAACGCCGGGGATCGACAACTTCTTCGGACCGTAGATCAGACCGTGGCGACAGAAGTTGTTCCAGTACCAGCTGAACATCGGGGTCATAGGAGGAACGGAGTGAGTCCCGTCCAAGAACCAGGCGGGAGAGACTTCCAGATCCACTTTCTCGTCGAACACCAAGCCCGGGACGCTGTCGTCGATCATCATGGTTTTCTCCTCGTGCTGCGGTGAGTGTTGACTTCCGACTTCCTCTGCGTGGCGGGTACGTAGCTCCTCCGCAAGACCTCAGTGCATGTACCGGCCCCCGTCTACGACGAGAGTCTGGCCGGTGATGAAGTTCGACTCGTCGCTCGCAAAGAAGAGAACGGCCCCCACCAAGTCCCCCGGCTGCTCCAGCCGGGCGAGAGGGGTCTTGGACGTGTCATAGGTCTTCACATCTCCGATCGTGCGGGCGGCCGGCGTGTCGGTGAAACCCGGCGCCACCGCGTTGACACAGATGTTGTACTGCCCCAACTCAGCGGCCAGGCTCTTGGTAAGGGTGAGGAGACCGCCTTTGGAGGTGACGTAGTGGATCATGCCCCGAGAGCCCGTAAGCGCGGTCTCCGAGGAGAGGACGATGACCTTGCCGCTGTTCTGCGCCTTCATTTGGGGGACCACAGCCCGCGTTGCGAGGAACGGCCCTTTGAGGTTGACCAGGATCACCCGCTCGAACTCGTCCACCGGTGTCTCCAGGACCCCGGCCCTGGTGATTCCCCCGACGATGGCGGCGTTGTTGACCAACACGTCGATGCGCCCGAACTTCTCCAGCGTCTGCTGCGCCATGCGTTGCGTGTCCGCCTCGCTGGTGACGTCGACCTCGATGGCCAACCCGCCTAGGGTTTCGATCTCGGCCTTTGCCTCCTTCGCACCTTCGGTATCGAAGCGGTGAGCAGCCATCACGACGCTGGCGCCCTCGCGGGCTAAGCCGAAGCAGAACTCCTTGCCCAGGCCCTTGGCGCCGCCCGTGACGATCGCCACTTTTCCTTTGAGCCGTCCCATGCAACCCTCCAGGAAGTCGGTCGGACGGGTCAGACCCGTCCGACGCCGCCTTGTCCGATCAAAGGCCCCGTGCCTCCCAGGGGCGATACGACAGCCCCCGATCCTGAGCGATCACCCGGTAGCAGTTGTAGCCGCTGCCCCGCCCGATGCCGTGGCCCGGGTGGGCCGACGCGGAGCACAGGTAGTAGTTCTCTACGGGCATGCGGTAGTTGGAGATCTCCGGGAAGGGCCGCAGCTTGCCGAGACGGTCGGCGTCCATGTCATAGCTCCCCCAGCCACCGCCGGAGTTGTTCGGGTTGCGCTGGCGGACATCGTCCGGGGTGGAGATGTGGGCCTCGATGAAGCTCTCCTTGGTCACGTTGGGCGCGTACTTGCCCCACTCCTCGACCATCTTGTGGGCCACCTCCCGCTTGATCCGGAGCCATTCGCGCTCGGAGAACCGGCTGACGTGGCAGCTGAACTCCTCGACCATGGCGCAGAACCGCCCCTTCGGCGCCCGGGTTGGATCCCACTGGCTCTCGGGAGCCACCAACAGCGAGAGCTGGTCTGCCATCCCCTTCTCCCAGCGCTCCTTCTGGTACTCGCCGGAGATGAACTTCGCCGGGTCGGCCTCGCCCATGTAGAGCCTGGGCACGTAGCCAAGCCCCTCGTGCTGGGGATAAACGGGAGGCTCCATCAGCGCCACGGAACCCCAGAGAACCTGGGTCCTGGAGAAGCCCGAGATGTCGTTCATGTCCCTCGGCGGTTCTTTGGTCTTCTGGACCTTGGCCCACAGCTCGGCAGGCACATATTCCTGGCCAAGAAGATCGAGAGTCAGGTCGATCGACATGTCGCTGACCACGACATCGGCCTCGATCTCGTCGCCGTTGGTCAGGCGGATGCCGGCAGCCTTGCCGTTCTTGACCAGGATCTTGTCCACCTCGCTCAGCACGAAGAAATCGCCGCCCTCTGCCTGAAAGGCACGCAACAGGGCGTGGGTGATGGAATGGCTGCCCCCCTGAACGATCGCCGCCGATGAGACGGACAAGACCAACCCCAGCACGTGGACGTGCCAGTACAGACCGGCTTTCTCGTGGGGCATCAAGCCGTGGCTGGTCTGGTGGGCCCGCATGAAGAACACCTGGAACTCGGGGCTCTCGAACAGGTCCTGGGCGATCTCGGCGATCGTCATGTGCGCGTAGCGCGGGTCGATGCCGGACTTGGAGTCCTTGGTCAACTCCTCGAGGGGGTCGAGCTCACCCC
>QKDC01000091.1 GCA_003246755.1 Gemmatimonadota bacterium
GCCAATGCCATGCTCTGGCTCTTGGCCACGATTGGGGTGGCTACGGAGATGCTGTTCCAGTTGATCCCATGGTCCCTTGGACTCGTGGACCGGATCGATCCGCTACTCGCCCGCACCCTCTTCTGGTTCTTCGGACATCCGCTTGTCTATTTCTGGCTCTTGCCGGCATATGCCATCTGGTATGCCGTGATTCCCCGTGAGGCGGGCGGCAGACTCTTCTCGGAGCCCTTGGCGCGGATGGTCTTCGCGCTCTTTCTCATCCTGTCGACGCCGGTCGGCCTCCACCATCAGTTTCAGGATCCTGGGATCGCCGCTTCGTGGAAACTGTTCCACACTCTCAATACCATGGCCGTGGCATTCCCCAGCCTCCTGACCGCGTTCACGGTCGTCGCTTCGCTCGAAGTCGCCGGTCGGATGCGGGGCGGCACTGGACTCTTCGGTTGGATCAGGGCTCTGCCGTGGGGCAACCCGGTCGTCTCCTCCGTGCTCCTGGCGGGGCTGATGTTCCTGGTCGGCGGATTTGGTGGCGTCGTGAACGCCACGTACGCGCTGAACTCGGTGGTGCACAATACGGCGTGGATTGCCGCCCATTTCCATCTCACGGTCGGAACCGCCGCGGCACTCACGTTCATGGGTGGATGCTACTGGTTGGTACCGAAAGTGAGTGGTAGGGAACTGGAGTTGAAACTCCTCGCCAAGGTCCAGCCCTACCTGTGGTTCCTCGGCATGGTCTGTTTCTCGTTCACCGGGCACGTCGCCGGACTCATGGGCCTCCCGCGGCGGGTGTTCACCACCAGCTTTGGTGGGGCACCACAGGCTCTCGCCTGGGAGGGGCTCACCACGGTTTCCGCTGTCGGTGGAGTGCTCCTCTTCGCCAGCGCGGGATTCTTCGTCCTGGTGATGCTCGGAACCCTCCTGGCCGGAAAACGGATACCGAAGGAACCCATTATGTGGGCCGAACCGCTCGAGGCCCCCGAGGGTGGTTTCACTTCGACGATTTGGGATCGGCTCGGTCTGTGGTTCGTCGTCGCGGTACTCCTTGCGGCGATCGCATATGTCGGACCGATTCACGACATCCTGCAATTGGAACGGTTCGGAAGTCCGGGGTTCAAGCCCTTCTAGCGTCAGGCAAACGATCTGCCATCCGGGCTATCACGGCGTCGACCAGCGCCGTGTCGCCCGGAAACCGCACCGGGTCAGTACAGGGCAGCCCCGTTGTGCGGGTGGCCTCGCGGCAGGCGAGGCGTGCCTCCTCGTCGTCGAGGCTCACCGTATTGAGATAGATCGCGATCACCTCCGACGGATGGACCAGGGCGGCGGCCGCCTCATACATTCGCACATACTCGGCGAGTGGAGGGATTTCGAGCCAATCGGCTTCGCGGTACTCACTGATGTACTTCCGGCCGGCCTGGTGACAGAGGATCATTGCATCAGGGCAGCTCCCGTGCAGGAGACCAAGGGTCACCCCTGAATAGCCCGGGTGGTTGAGGCTCCCCTGCCCCTCCACCAGCACGATGTCGGCCTCCGCGGCGGCCTCGAGTACGAGCTGTTCGGCGGCACCACCCACGAAATCCGCGACGACGGCATCGACCGCGATCCCCGCGCCCTCGATGAAGATCCCGGTCTGGCCGGTGGCCGCGAATCGGGTTCGGAACCCTCTCTCATGGAGCCCCCGCACGATCTGCAGTTGACAAGTCATCTTGCCGACATTGCAGTCGGTCCCGACCGTCAAGACGACCAGCGGTTCGACCAATCGCGCCTTCCCCGAGGAAACAACGAGGGGGGACGGGGGTCTCCGGACATCACGAATCTCACGGCCACGTTCTCTGGCCCGCGTCGACAACTCGGGATCGTCGGAGAGAAAAGTGTGCAGCCCACTCCAGATGTCGCACCCCGCATCGAGTGCTTCAAGCAGCCAGGCCCGCCAGGTCTCCGGGAGTCTGCCGCCCATGGGCGCGATGCCGATGAGGACCGCATCGGGTTCCAGGGCGAGCCCTTCGGCGATGGTCCCCACCACCGGGATGGTGCCGCCGAATCCCAGCACGTCGTGGACGGTCGACCCGGCCGTGGCCCGATCGAGAACACCGACGACCCGTTCGGGGAGGTAGCGAATCACGGCATTGGCGGTCTTCGAAATCATGGGATCGAAGTCGCCGTCGGCGAGGATCAGGAACCGCTGGGGAGGCATGTCGAGCCTATGGCGGGTTCAGGACCCGGGCGCCTCCGAATCATCCACGAGTTCGGCGTCTTCCACGTCATCATCCCCGGTGCCGAGCTGCTTCGCTTCCTCGCTCGACCCTGGGCTGAGCACACCCATCTTCACCTTCAGTTCGAGAAGTTGCTGTTCGGTTGAGCCCTTGTATTCCAGCGCCTTGAACTGATTGATGAGATCATCCCCGGCAAACTCCTGTTGCAGTTCCGCGGCGGCGAGTGCCTTGCGCTCGATATCCTCGATCTTTTCTGCCATACGGTCGAACGACTCGAAAGCACTCTTGTCGCCCATACCCGCCATGGTCTCCTGAATTCGCTGCTGTGCTTCGGCCCGCTTGGCCCGTGCCACAAGGATGTTCTTCTTGCGCTTGGCTTCCTCGATCTTGTCATGCAATTGGCGAAGCGACGCCTTGAGGTTTTCGGTTTCGGTCTTGTGGCGAAGCCAGGTCTCGTGGAGTTGTTGCGCCCCTTGCAACGACTCGTTGTAGCGCATCAACGCCTGACTCGCCAAGTCGTCATTGCCCTCCTGCACGGCGAGCATGGCCCGCCGTTCCCAGTCCTCGGCCTGCTTCTTGAGGCCTTCCGCCTCGGCCTGGAGCCGCTTCTCATCCGCAATCGCGGAGGCGGCTTCCTGCTTCGCCTTCGCCAGTTGCGTCTTCATGTCCAGAATCAACTGGTTCAACATCTTCTCGGGGTTCTCCGCCCGAGAGATGAGGTCGTTGATGTTGGACCGGAACAACGCCGAAATGCGATCAAAGAGTCCCATTCGCCATCACCTTTCACGGTATGGCGTCAGCACACTCATGTGCGACGCCAGGGCTAGCAAGATCGAATCGAAGCTCGCCTGAAACTCTGAAAAGTCCAGGCTCTCGAGTTCGAGAGCATCAGTGAGCACCACGTGGTCCCCTTCGAGGCCGTACGATCCATGGACCAGATCGCGGGCGTTGAGTTCGAGGAGTTCACGGAAGAGTTCACTTCGCTGGTTCTCTCCCGCCGGCTGCTCCATCACCCGTACGCGGAGCAGCACCACCGGTGGATTGTAGTGCACCACCACCTCAGCGCTCTCGGACGTCTGGATCAGCCAGAGCCCCTCCTGGACCTCCTCGATCCCCTGGACCGTACCATCCAGGCGATCGATGAACGATTGGATATCCTCCCGTGTGACCATGTCCTGATCCTCCTTCGGCCGGGTAATCTATTCCGGGTCGGGCCGTGCGAGGACCCGTTCGGTAAAATCGACACGCTCTTCGAGTTCGGCGACTCGGTCGAATGCCGTCTCGAGGGCTTCCAGACGCCGATGTATCTCGTCAGCATCCCCCACGTTGCCCTGCTTGCCGGCCAGCCGCGACCCGAGGGCGCGGCCGACCGGACCCAGGAAGATTGCCGCCAGGAATCCACTGCCGGCAACGGTAGTCGCCCCAATGGCAATCCACATCGCGACATCAGGATGCATGCGGGTCCCCCGTGTGACGCTCCGCGATCGGTCGGCTGTCGCTCCCGCTCGCCAGGAGTCGCTCGCTGAAATCCATCCGCTCCTCGAGTTCGGCCAACCGCTCATGGACGAGCTCCAAGTCGGCCACCCGCTGCTCCAGGTCCTCCATCCGCATGGCCTCGACCTCCCCCGTGGTGGGTCCCGGCCGCCCCAACCGTCTGAGCCCGACCTTCCGACGGACTCCGAACACCACCAATGAGGTCGCGACGATCATCGGCACCACGAGCTCCGCGGCCCTGGGGTCGCTGCCGCTGACCGCAACAGCCAAGAAGAGGGTCACGAGTGCCTGAATACCCAGGTCCACGGCATCCATCCCGATCTTCTCTTTGAAACTCATCGGATATCGCTCAGCTGGTTCGTGTCTTGGCCACGTTGTGCCAGCAACCGCTCCGAGAAGTCCTGTCGCTCTTCGACTTCCAGCAGACGGGACCTGAGTTCATCCAGTTCCAACAGAACATCCTCACTTGGTTCCGACACCCCACCTTCGAGACGCCGTGCCAGCGCCTTCCCGACGGGGCCCTTGAGCACCACGGCGGCGGAGATCGACCCAACGATGGCCACGGGAATGGCAAAGCCTTCGCCGAGAGCAGCCGAGAGGATGACATAGCCGATGATCGCGGCAATGCCCATGAACGCCACCCCTCCGGAAACGACTCTGTCGGTGTGGCTCATCTCCCCTTCTCATCACCACCCGATGCATGCTCCGACCGGGCGAGTAGACGTTCGGAAAACTCGATACGGTTCTCCAGCTCCTGCAGTCGGACTTCCATGGCCTCAACCCCCGCCAAGCGATCATGAAGGGCGTCGATCTCTCCCTGTAACTCGCTGCTGCCACGCCCCTCGATCCGACGGGCCCAGGCTCTCAACACCGGGTAGAGGAGGATCCCGCCAACGATCACGGTCACCATGGCGATGATCGCCTCCACCGGAGGCCCCCCACCGCCGACGACGATCACCGGATCGATAGGAGGGATGGGTGCTGGAACTTGGAGGATCACAGGGGCTCGACGCTCAACATCATGGCGCCTCCAGGTGCTTCGGATCGGGGTTCTGGGTCAGGAGCCGCTCGGCAAAGTCCAAACGCTCCTGCAAGTCCATATTGTCCTGCCGCACCTCGCGAAGCTCATCGAGCAGCTCGTCCATTTGACCACTGATTCTCGCCCGCCATTCCTTGTCGGAGGCAATCTCTTCTGGCGAGGAACCCACCAACGCCTTACCCAAGGGACCCCGGAGAATCACCGCGAGGGAAGCCGCGAACGCCACGCCGAGCATGACGATGACTTCTTCACTCAGCCTCGCCGGCGCGCTGAACAGAATACCGATACCGGCGAGCATCGCCGCCAAGATCGCCACGAGGGCCGCGACTTGTCTCATGAGGGCTCCTTGTCGATCACCCCGCCGAGGAGGGGTGCCTGCGAACGGTTATCGGCGATCATGCGTTCGGCAAAGTCGAGACGCTCCTGCACCTCGATCATCTCCAGGCGAAGCTCCTCCACCTCCGCCACCAATTCGGGATCGGCGTGACCGGCGGTCCCGCGAATGCGATCGGCGAGTGCGCGACCGAGGGGACTGAAGGAGAGGGCCGCGACGGTCCCGCCTCCGAAAATCAGGATGATGGCAAGGATGTCCTCCATCTATCCTCTCCCTGGTAGGTCACTCGCAGGCTCTGCTCGCGGAAGGAGACGCTCGGCGAAATCGACTCTCTCTTCGAGTTCCGCCAGCCGGTCACGGAGGTCATCCACTTGGAGAGCCTGCTCCCGAAGGAAACTGAGCTCGTCCTCCGAAACCCCTCCCGATCCCTCAATCCGTCGTGCGATGGCCTTCCCGATCAAGCTCTGAGAGAGCACCACCAACCCCCCGAAAAACACCGCCAAAACAGGAATCATGACGGCCAAAGCCTGCTTATCCACTCGTCCCTCCTCGGAGAAGCTCTGCTCGGTCTGTCCGTGCTGCGCCCAGTACGACCTGGCGAATAGTAATGTTTCAGTACGAAACGACCTAGAGTAGCTCGACCCTGTCGATCGCCCCGAGAGAAATCGCGATCTCCATGTCGTCCTCCCCAGGGACCCGCAAATACACCTCATGCGCCGTCACATGGGTATCGACGGTCGTGGGCACCCCGGTGACCTCGGTTGCCGAGGTCGTGGTGATTCGCACTGGCTGCTGGTGTCCCCCTGCCCACTCGAGGGCCTGAACGATCTCTTCGTAGCGCATGCCGACCTCCTGGCGTGGGGAGGTGCCCGGCCCGTCAGAGGATTCAGGGTGTCAGAACTTGTCCTCCCGCGAGCCGTTCGTCCAAGAACCGCGTGATCGTATTGAAGAGGTGAACACTGGTGTTCCCTCCGGAAATCGAATGCGTCCGGTTCGGGTATTCCATCATGGCGAAGGGTTTGTTGGCGGCCACGAGGGCGTTGATGAGCGCCTCGGAGTTCTGATAGTGGACGTTGTCGTCTCCACTCCCGTGAATGAGCAAGAGCTCACCCTTCATACCATCGACATAGCTCAACGGCGACCCTCGATCGTACCCGTCCGCATTGTCCTGGGGGAGTCCGTTGTAGCGTTCCGTATAGATCGTGTCGTAGAACTTCCAATGGGTGACCGGTGCGACGGAGACAGCGGCGCGGTACACATCGGGTGCCTGGAAGAGCGTATTGAGGCTCATGAACCCACCATAGCTCCAGCCCCAGATCCCCATCCTCGACGCGTCCACAAAGGGAACCCGCCCAAAGGCCTCGGCGGCAGCCGCCTGGTCACGAGTTTCGACCACGCCGAGCTGTCCGTAAATGAGCTTACGCCAGTCACGGCCCCTTGCGCCCGTTCCCCGATTGTCAACACTGGCCACGATGTACCCCTTCTGGGTGAGCAACAAGTGCCAGAGGTACCTCGACCCACCCCATGAATCGCTCACGGTCTGACTCCCGGGTCCTCCATAGACGTAGAAAAGGACGGGGTACCGGCGACTGGGATCGAATCCCGGAGGTTTCATCATCCATGCGTTGAGAGTGACCCCATCGGCACCCGGCAGTGTGAAGAACTCGGCGGTGCCCGTCCGCAGGCGCTCGAGGTTCTGCCGCACATCGGCGTTGTCGACCAGAACCCGGCTGCTCATGTGGTCTGGCAGGCGGACCACATCCAACGTGGGCGGCGTGCCAAATCGAGAGAAGGCGTGGAGCGCCCACCGGTTCCCCGGCGCCATGTCATATGCGTGGCTTCCCTCGCTTCCGGACGGGGTCAAGCGCTCCGGCCGACCTCGACCGTCGATTCGTGCCCGCCAGAGGTACCGTTGAGCGGGGTTTTCGGGAGAGGCGATGAAATACAACCACTCACCCTTGGCATCCACATCGAGCACGTCGATCACGTCGTATTCCCCAGGCGTCACCAGGCGAACCTTGCTCCCGTCCCGTGAGACCACGTAGACGTGATTCCATCCGTCGCGCTCGCTCAGCCAGGTGAACGCCTTCCCCCCCTCGAGCCAGATGAAGTCGTCGACCACCTCCACCCACGCACTATCCCGCTCGGTCAGAACCGAGTGCACCTCACCGGTCCTGGCATCGGCCAGCAGCACGTCGAGGGTATTCTGGAGTCGGTTGAGTTTCTGGACGACGAGTTCGACGCTGGAGGATGCCCAGTCCATCCTGGCGAGATAGTTGTTTCGCGGATCCCCTGCTATACGGAGCCAGGTCGTCGGTCCGCCGGACGCACTCACGACCCCGATGCGCGCCGAGGAGTTCTCTTCGCCAGCTTTCGGGTATTGCACGGGCACCACGCTGGAGTACACGGAGTCTGTGGTCCGAATCATCATGAAGTCCCGAACGCGATCGGCCTCGAGCTGCCAGTAGGCAATGTGGGCCCCATCGGGACTCCAACGCCAGCCATCCTGGAGTCCGAGTTCCTCCTCATAGACCCAGTCGAATGTGCCGTTGATCCGAGTCCGGGACCCATCACGGGTCAGCCGCGTCACCCTGCCGTCGGCCAGATCCTCGACGTAGAGATCGTTCGCCACCACGTACCCAATCCGGGTGCCGTCCGGGGAGAACTTGGCAAACATCAGCGTGGAGGGCTCGGCGAATCGCCCCACTTGACGGAGGGTCTTGGTGGTGCGATCGAGCACCCAGTAGTCACCGCGGGTGTTGGTGCGCCACACGCGCTCCGAGTTCGTATAGACCAGGAGTTTGTTCAGGTCCCCGGACCAGGAGTAGTTCTCGATCCTGAGAGAGGTCTGGCTCCCCTCCGGGGTGAGCTCCCTGCTGCGAACCAGAACCTCCCGATCGCCGGTTTCCGTGGCGTAGCGAACCAGATCCTGCCCTGACCCCGACGCCGACGCCTCCACCGTCGTGTAAGACGACCCATCCCCGAGCCAGCGGGAGGGACCGAAGCGTTCGGTGCGAAACTCGGGTGAGCTGAAGATCCTGGCATTGGTGAGGATGGCGGAGGCGTCCTGAGCCCAGCCCGGTGGCACCGACCACAACAGGAGGACGACACAGGCGGCGAGGAGTCGGGAAGGGTGGCTTCGCATGGGGAGTTTCGTTGGGGTTAGGGTAAGTATAGGTCGCTACAGGTCGATGGGCGAGCAACGCCGCTAGGCGAGAACCTGCGCCAGAAACCTTCCGGTATGACTTCCTTCGGTGGCCGCAACCTCCTCCGGGGTCCCGGCAGCAACGACGGTCCCACCGCGTGCACCTCCTTCCGGCCCGAGATCCACAACCCAGTCAGCGGTTTTGATGACATCGAGGTTGTGCTCGATGACGAGTACGGTGTTCCCTTTCTCCACGAGACGGTGCAAGACCTGTAGCAACATCCGGACGTCCTCGAAATGAAGACCGGTTGTTGGCTCGTCGAGGATGTACAGTGTCCTGCCCGTATCGCGCTTGGCCAACTCGGTGGCCAACTTGACCCGCTGGGCTTCTCCTCCCGAAAGCGTAGTGGCCGATTGACCCAGGTGGAGATACCCCAGACCGACGTCGTTCAGGAGTTCGAGGCGATCGGCGATCCGGCGTTGTGCTCCGAAGAACTCCAACCCGTCGGCGGCGGTGAGGTCGAGCACATCGGCAATACTGCGACCCCGGTAACGCACCTCGAGGGTCTCGCGATTGTAGCGCCGCCCCTTGCAGACCTCACAGGGCACGTAGACGTCGGGAAGGAAGTGCATTTCGATCTTGACCAATCCATCGCCCTCACACGCCTCGCAACGCCCTCCCTTGACGTTGAAGGAGAATCGGCCAGGACCGTAGCCGCGGATCTTCGACTCCGGCAACTGCGCGAACAGGTCGCGAATGGGAGTGAACAGCCCGGTATAGGTCGCGGGATTTGAGCGCGGCGTTCGGCCGATCGGGCTCTGATCGATCTCGATGACCTTATCCACCTCAGCCATCCCTTCGATCCGGGTATGCACGCCAGGAATGAGCTTGGCGCGGTAGAGTTTGCGCGCCAGAGCCTGATAGAGGATATCGGTCACCAAGGTGGACTTGCCGGATCCGGAAACGCCGGTCACCGCAACGAACACACCGAGAGGAATGTCCACCGTGAGATTCCCGAGGTTGTTTGCCCGAGCCCCCACAATGCGCAGTCGTCGTGTCTTGGCCGGTGAGCGGCGTGCGCTCGGCAACGGGACGCGGAGGTCGTTTCGCAGGTACCGAGCGGTGAGGGAGTCGGGGTGGCTGAGGATCTCCTCCACCGTGCCTTCCGCCACCACGGCCCCACCATGTCGGCCGGCCCGGGGACCCAGGTCGATCACATGGTCGGCGGCGCGTATCGTGTCTTCATCATGCTCCACGACCAGGACCGTGTTCCCCAGGTCGCGCAGGTCCATGAGGGTCCTGAGCAAACGGTCGTTGTCCCTGTGGTGCAACCCAATGCTCGGTTCGTCGAGGATATACAGCACACCTACCAACCGTGACCCAATCTGGGTGGCGAGACGAATCCGCTGGGCCTCCCCGCCCGAGAGCGTCCCCGAGCCTCGGCCGAGCGTGAGATACTCGAGACCGACATCCTTCAGGAATCTCAGGCGACCCGTGATCTCACCCAGAATGGGTTCGGCAATGTCCGTCTCCAACCCTCCAGGCTGCTCGCGTCCGAGCGGGATCGACTCGAAGAACGTGAGGGCCTCGTCCACGGCGAGATCCACCACGTCCCCAATACTGCGGTTGTGCACGTGTACCGAGAGGCTCTCTGCCTTGAGCCGCTGACCTCGGCAGGCGGTACACGGCATCTCGACCATGAACTCGTTGAGGGTATTGCGCACGGAATCGCTGGATGATTCCCGGAACCGGCGCTCGATATTGCGGAGGACCCCCTCCCATTCCGACCGGTACGTCCCTCCCCGGCTCCCTTTCGCGGCGAACTGAAAGGTCCGCCCCGGTACTCCATGGAGGATCACATCGTGGACTTCCTTGCTCAACTCTCCCCAGGGCGTATTGAGATCGAAACCATAGGCCTTTGCCAAAGTCGGAAGAAGTGCCTTCCTGAGGTACCCAGTGGGCTCGCCCCATGGCAGGACCACCCCCTCGAGAATGGAAATGCTGGCATCTCCAAGCACCAGGTCCGGATTGGCGTCACGTCGTGTTCCCAGACCATGACAATCCGGGCACACACCGAAAGGGGAGTTGAAGGAGAATTGACGGGGTTCGAGTTCCTGGAAGGAATGTCCGCAGGTCGGGCAGGAGAAACGCTCGGAGAAGAGAAAGGACGTCGGCTCGCGCCCAGTCGTCTTGTCATGACGGAGAACTTCGACCACCCCATCGGCGATCTTCAGAGCGGTCTCCACCGAATCCACGATCCGGGACCGGTCGCGTTGGCCCACCGCGACCCGATCGATGACCACAGCCACGTCATGATTCTTCCTTCGGTTGAGCTTGGGCGCCCCTGAAAGCTCGTGCACTTCCCCATCGACGCGCACTCGAACGAAGCCCCGTTTCGCGAGATCGTTGAAGAGATCGCGGAACTCACCCTTGCGACCGCGAACCACCGGACCGAGAATCTCGATTCGCGTCCCCTCGGACCACGCGAGAATCGCGTCGGCAATCTGACTCGGGGTCTGCCGTGCGACCGGTGAGCCGTCGTTGGGACAGAGAGGGGTGCCGGCCCGAGCCCAGAGGAGCCTCATGTAGTCGTAGATCTCCGTCACCGTACCGACCGTGGACCGCGGATTGTGCCCCGTCGCCTTCTGTTCGATCGAGATCGCAGGGGACAAGCCTTCGATGGAATCGACGTCGGGTTTTTCCATCAGCCCGAGGAATTGCCTGGCGTAGGCCGAGAGCGACTCCACATACCGACGCTGGCCCTCGGCGTAGATCGTGTCGAAAGCGAGAGAAGACTTGCCCGACCCCGAAAGTCCGGTGATCACCGTGAGTTGGTTCCGTGGAATCCGGACCGTGATATCCCGCAGGTTGTGTTCGCGTGCCCCGCGGACGACGAGGTATTGCTGAGCCATAGCCCCGGAAGGTAGGAGGTTGGACGACGAGGGTCGAGGGTCGGAGGTTAGATTGTCGGGCATGCGGCGCCTCTACACCTCCCGGAGCAATGCAGGTGAGGCTCGAGCTCTCGAAGGGTTCGATGCGGATCAACTCGAAGGCGACCCTCTCTTCACGTCGCACGACGAGGGGCCGTCCCTCCGGCCCTACGCGGCTGACCTTCCAGGACGAATATCCGATGACCTCTCCGGTGCCACCCGTTCCGAGGATGACCAGGTCCTCCGCCGGGCCGATGAACTCACCACACTCGGAAGACAACTGGACGCGGTTCTCGTCCTGAGACAGGCCTTGATCGAGCGGCCAGGGGTTGTCGACGTACGCGTGCGCCTGGCACACCTCCTCGTGAACCAGTCGGAGACGGAGGAAGCCCTGGCAATCCTCACCGCCGGACTCGGCACCCACCCAACGGCGGCACCGCTGCTTGTCGCGCGTGGCGCCCTGCTGGGTCTGCTGAACCGGCACCGAGAAGCAGAGGATGACCTCAGGCTGGCCCTGACGACCGCCCCGGAGGATCACACCGCTCACCTCCAACTCGGACTCGCCTTGATCCGCCGGGGCCTCGTGCTCGAGGGCCTGCCGTCGCTGCAGCGCGCGGAGCGCTTTGGACCAGACGATCCGGATGTGGCCTTCCACCTCGGAGAGGCCTACTACCACGCCGGCGACCTCGAGACCGCGCGCGCGCAATTGCACCGGGCCACGGAGCTTCGACCCAACGACGCCCGTCCCTACAAACTGCTCGGCCGACTGCTCGACCGGCTCGGCCGCACCGATGAGGCGATGGCGATGCACCGCCGCGCCCGTGATGCCAGCGCCAGGTGACGCGACGTCATCTCGGGTTGGTCATCCTCGCTGCGTGGATTGGCTCCTTGGGGTGGCTTCTCCACCGCCGCATCAATCATCCGCCCGGGGCCATCGGCAGCCTTACGGCGAGACGGCTCGGCCCCGGTGCCGCATACTACACCTTCGAACTGGAAGGGACGCCCATCGGGTCAGCGGGTCTGACCGTCGACACCCTCACCTCGGGGTTCTCGATGCTCTTCGTCCTCGGCCTCGACGGGCTCGGGAGTGCCGGCAGTGAATTGCGGTTGGCCATTCGCAGTGACACGCGTCTGGGTCGCACGTTTCGGCTCCTGACGGCACGCACCAGCGTGACCGAAGGGGAGTGGTCCCATACGGAGGAGGTGGTGGTAGGTACGGACAGCTTGGCCAGCCTTCGGATTGCTCCTCTGGGGCAACGTGCCCAAAGGGTTGGCGGAGTCTCGGCGCCAGATGCCACCACACCCACGTCTTTCGCGTTCCGGTTCGCGACCACTGGAAGAGTTCAAGTCGGAGAGTCCTACACGACGATGGTCTTCGACCCGTTGTCCCAGGGTAGCGTCCTTCAGACCGCCGAGGTCATTGGTGATACGACCTGGGTCCTCACGGATAGCGCAACTGTCGACACCCTGACGGGGGAATGGACGGCGGTCCCGACGGACACCGTCGAGGCGTGGAGACTCGAGGTACGGTCCCCGGCGCCGTTCACGATGTGGGTTACCGACCAAGGATGGCCCATCCGGTGGGAGTACCCCTTCGGCGCCCGTCTCACCCGGCGTGCCTTCGAATTGGTGGAGACCGATTATCGGAGACTCCGCCGAGCCGGATCCTTGCCGCGTGTGGAAACGGCAGCCGGATTGGTTTCCGCTTCCGCTCTCGGCCTGAAGCTCGATGCCGGCGCGGTCCCGCTCGACATTGTCGTCTCCCGGCGAGACGGTCTCCCGATCGGGGGTGCCGCCGGCATGTTCGCGGGCGGACGCCAAACCGTGCGCGGGGACACCGTGACCATCCATCCAACTCCTGGCGGTGGTGCCCCCTCACCCCCGATGCACTATCGCAACACTACCGGGTTCACTGCACAACCCATGGCGGTCCTCTCCGGGGCGCTGCGCGAAGCCGTGGAACGCTATGGGAATACTTCAGATACGGTTGCCAGCCTGGTCAAATGGGTGGCACAGGACGTGCGCCTAGACCGCAGCAACCTGGCTGCGGTGGCCCCGGAACTCGTCGTGGTGAACGGGGCGGGAAGTCGGGAGGGGAAGATCCGGTTGTTGGTAGCCCTGGCGCGAGTTGCCGGTTATCCCGCTCGGGCGGTGACGGGACTGAACGTCGATCATCCCTTGTTGCCGCGCTATTCGTGGGCCGAGGTGTGGGCAAACGGGTGGCTGGCGGTGGACCCGAATGAAGGTCAGGTGCCGGCTTCCACGTCTCTCCTGCGGGTTATGGAGGGACCTGGCCGTGTCGTTCCACTGGTGACCGTTGCCGGCGCGCTGCGAGCGACGCCGATCGCTAACTCGAAGGAAAGACAGCACGAATGATCAAGCTCACCAACCTGACCAAGCAGTACGGTTCCTTCACGGCGGTTGACGGACTCTCACTCGATATCCCCAAGGGGGAGCTCTTTGGCTTTCTCGGCCCAAACGGCGCCGGGAAGACGACGACCCTCCGAATGATCGCCGGCATTCTCAAACCCACGTCCGGTTCGGTGGAGCTCGCAGGAGAAGACATTTCCAACAACCCGCTGGTGGCGAAGTCGCGACTCGGCTACATCCCCGATCGACCCTTCGTCTATGACAAGTTGACGGGAGTCGAGTTCCTGCGGTTCGCCGCGGCGCTCTACGGACAGGAGGGTCCTCACATCGAGCACCGCATGGGAGAGTTTCTCGAGCTTTTCGAGCTCACCCGGTGGAAAGACGAACTCACCGAGTCCTACAGTCACGGGATGCGGCAAAAGCTCATCATTTCGAGTGCCCTGATTCACAAACCGGAAGTGATTGTGGTGGACGAACCGATGGTCGGTCTCGATCCCAAGAGCGGTAGAGTCTTGAAGGACCTCCTGCGTCGGTTTGTCGATTTCGGGGGCACCGTGCTCATGAGTACCCATACGCTCGAAATCGCCGAGGGCATGTGTGACCGGATCGGCATCATCCGTGGAGGCCATCTGGTCGCCTGTGGGACGATGTCCGAATTGCGGGAGCAGACTGAATCGGGCGACGCGAGCCTGGAGCAGTTGTTCCTCAAACTGACGGGCGGCGTGACCGAGCGAGAGTTCAGTGACCTCTTCGCCGCTTGACCTGGCGGCCGGGGCGGTGGCCTCCCCGCCCCGGCCGAGCGCACGCCAACCGCACCTGTGGACCTTGCTCACGCCGCAGTGGCGTGGCGGGGTCGCGCGATTGCGAAAGGATACGTCCGTAGGGTGGACCCGACTGCTCCTGCTCGGGGGTGTCGGCTTGGGATTCTGGACGGCGGTGTTCGGCATTGCGTACCGCATCCTCGGCTACTTCAAGGGCGTCGATGAAATAGGCACCCTGCTCGCCGCCAAGATGCTGGCGATGACTTTCCTGGCGTTCGGTGGGATCCTTCTCCTGTCCAATCTCGTCACCGCCTTGTCGACGTTCTTCCTCGCGAAGGATCTCGACATGATGGTCGCCGCACCGGTGGACTGGTTGCGGTTCTATTTCACCAAGCTCAGTGCGACGCTGGCGCATTCCTCCTGGATGGTCATCCTCCTCGTCATCCCAATCCTCACCGCATATGGGATCGTGTACGACGGCGGAATCCTTTTCCCCTTTGTCGCCATCGCCGCCTTCTTGCCGTTTCTGATCATCCCGACCGTCATCGGTTCGGCCGTTACGCTCATCCTGGTGAACATCTTCCCGGCGCGACGCACCAAGGACGTGTTGAGCCTCGTGGCGGTGGGAGCCGTGGCCAGTGTCGTGTTGTTGCTGCGATTCCTTCAGCCGGAGCAACTCGCTCGTCCCGAGGGCTTCCAGAGCCTGCTCGATTTCATCGTGCTGCTCCAAACCCCTTCCAGTTCTTTGCTGCCGAGCGAGTGGACCTCGGAGGTGATCATGAACTGGCTGACGCGCGTTGCCGATCCATTGCCCCTGACCCTGCTCTGGACCACCGCAGGCGCATTTGTCGTGTTGGGCGCGGCACTTCACTACCGACTCTACGCCGACGGATTCTCCAAGGCACAAGAAGGGGTCACGACCTACTCGCACAGCCAGGTCCGCGCAAAGATCATGAAGCTCACGCTGGGTTGGTTACCGGTCACGCGCCGGGAGTTTCTGCTCAAGGATCTCCGCGGATTCTTCCGAGACGCCACCCAGTGGAGCCAGTTGATCCTCCTCGGGGTCCTCCTCCTGGTGTACGTGTTCAACATCCGGGCGCTTCCCCTCTTCAGCGGAGAGAAGGTCCCCTTCACCCTGGTGACCCTGGTCGTATTCCTGAACCAGGGCCTCGGTGGGTTTGTGCTCGCAGCGATCGCAGCGCGTTTCATTTTCCCCTCGGTTTCGCTGGAGGGTCGCCAGCTCTGGCTCCTACGCTCGAGCCCTCTGGACCTGAGAGCGTTGCTTTGGAGTAAGTACTGGATCGGCACCCTTCCCCTGCTGATTCTCGCCGTGTTGCTCACCTGGGTGACGAACCGGATCCTGCAGGCCTCGCCATTCATGATGGGCGTGAGCCTCGGGACGACCGTGTGCTTTACCTTGGCCGCGGCCGCACTCGCTTTGGCCTTGGGAACCATGTACCCGCAATTCGAGTCTGAGAATGCCGCCCAGATCCCAACCAGTTTTGGGGGATTGGTCTACATGATGGCAAGTGTGGGGCTCCTGGCGCTGATCATCACGATCGAGGCCGGCCCGGTTGCCACCTTCCTGCGTGCCCAGAACGATGGGATTCCCTTCTCCCCCTCCCCGGGGCTTTACGTCTCGCTCGGATCCGTGCTCCTTCTCTGTACCACTGCCACGGTGATGTCACTCCATGTAGCGCGACGGCGCCTGGAGGCCCTCGAAGTCTGAGGCACGCCCACCGGGTGATCTGACGGTGTGTGCTGCCAGCCGATCTGGCGCGTCATTACTTTCGTACGGTCGCTGATGGAACCTCTCGCGGAGATGTCGCACATGCGTCGCATTGCCTCCATCGTGGGCTTGATCTGGGTCGGCTTCTTGGCCTGTTCCAACTCAACGGGGCCCAGCAATCCAAACATCGAAGAGACCACCTTCGCCCCATCGCTCAATGTGGACTTGTCCGCCATGACCAAGACGGGATCGGGCCTCTATTATCGCGACCTCGTTATCGGGGCCGGAGCCCTGATCGTAGCGAACAATGAAGTTTCCACGCATTACACCGGGTGGCTGCCGAACGGGTTCCAGTTCGACCACAACGGGCCGAGTGATACGCCGTACAAGTTCACCGTTGGTGCGGGTCGTGTCATCGCCGGTTGGGACCAGGGAGTCCTCGGCATGCGGGTGGGGGGTGTGAGGCAGCTGGTGATTCCTCCGTCACTCGGATACGGTTCACAGGCCACCGGACCCATCCCGGCCAACTCCATCCTCGTGTTCACGGTGCAGATCGTAAGCGCTCAGTAGGACCTCTTCTCTCGTAGCACACGGGTCCGGCAGGAGGCGGAGCCGGCGACCACGACATCCCGTGTGGCTGCAACACGCTGCCGTTTTTCTCTCCACGACGCCCGATCCCGGTACCAACTCATTTGTTGCACCCATCCACCTTGGCATCCAGCCGTGGGGCACCCGCCCTGCGCGACCCAGATTCCAGGAGGGATGAGAATGCGTCACGTCTCCGCGATCGTGCTGGCCCTCACTTTGATCGTTGCGACAGGCTGTGTCGACCTGCCTCCATCCAGTCCATCCGCGTCCGATCCTCCTTCGAACGGCCCCTCTCCGGCGCCCCTGATCCAGCATCCCCAACACGCTCGTCAAGAACGCCTCGCGCGCCGGTTTGCGATGGCGCTCAATCGTCCGGCCATCAGACAAATGGTCGCGGCACAATTGACCGCGTCGCCCCACCCCGAGGGGAAGGTGCATTTCCAATGGCTGGTTGGCGCGGAGGCCGGTACACTGCGCTGGGCAATGGCGGGAGGGACACGCGACGCGCTGATCGAGATCGACCGGGATCTGGCCTACTCCCTGACGCTCGAACTCTACCTTCCGGTGCCTACGCATCGCGACCAATGGGAGGGGGACCTCGACATCCTGGTGGCGACCGCGATTGGAGATGAGGACGTACCGGTCGCCTTCGATACGCATGGCCAACGCTTCCTCCTCGACCCAGCTACGCCACCGACGACCCCTGTCCTCGCCCTCGTACCTTCAGAGCAGGCGTTCGCCGGTGCGTTTCCGATTCCGCCCGAATGTGACGATTGCCCTGATGCCGACGATGAAGCCGTCGACCCGACCGGCGGAGGAATCGGTGAGGAGCCTCCGGGTGAAACAAGCCTGGTGAACCCGGGGCTCTACATGACGTATGCCAGTTTCGTCGGAACATTCGAGAGTTGGCTGAAGGGCTCTCCCGAGTTTGAAGTGCACGTGCTTGGACAAGATGGTGGGAGTCAGAGTCTCAAGTCGTACCAGTGTATCGGTGAGCACGCTGGTGGGCCGTATGTGTACGATCAAAACGACAAGACCTGGAGTGGGAGCGTCGTTCTCTTCTCACAGGCTCAACTCGACGCTTTCAAAGCGGCGCATCCCGGCCAGTCGCTTCGTATCACGATCATCGAGGATGATGACGGTGCGTGCGAAATCAAAACCAAGGGCGACAACCTTTCGGACGTTCTCAAGACGGTGGATGCCCTGTACAAGAGTTGGACCGGCGGGACCAACACGACCACGCCATTCGGGAAGTACTTCTCGACCGCTATCTCGCTACAGCAGGTCATCAAGAGTGCAGGCTCATGGGTCAACACCAATGATGAGATCGTCGGAACCGCAGTGGAAGATGCCATTGTGGGCACGTCTTGGCCGGGGGCCAACTGGATCGTCAAGGGCGAAAACAGCATCACCACCGGTGGGATCCACCTCGAGATGCGGTGATCATGCGGGTTTGTCGCCCGCGTTGGGCCAACAACCACAGGAAGGTGCGGATGCGTGCTGCCATCGTAGCGGCGGTCCTCCTTGCCGCTGGTCGGGTCGCCCCCTCCGAAGCGCAATGGCACATCGGGGTGGGTATTGGCCGGGACGTGTATTCGGGAGTGTCTCGGGGCCATGTCGAGAATGGGTCCAGCTCGTTCAGGCCCTATCGACCGCTCATCTGGTCGCTCCGGATTGAAGTCCCGGGATCACACCCTCGGCTCAGCCTCGATGTGCGCTACTCGACACCGGATATCGGTCTCACGGGTGGTGACGTCACGCTGATACCCCACGGTTCGTTCCTCGAGATGGCTGGCGCGGCCCCAACCGTCGCCTGGACATTGCTGCGACTCACCTCCGGCGTGACGATCGAGGGAGAGACGGGACCGATTGTCGAGCGATGGCGGGTCCAGGACGTCGACGATCGGACGCTGATCGGCGCCGAGGGAGGCTTGGCACTCCGCATCGAACTGGGGGGGCGTTTCGCCGCCCGATTCTCAGGCAGGGTGGCCGTCACTCCGGAGTCACCGCTCTCGGGCGCTCTGATCGACGGCTATGCACCGAGAGCCGGATGGAGGAGAGGCTTGGAGGGTACCGTGCTGTTACGGCTGTAGCGGGGCTGACTCGCTCAGGAGCGTCTTACCCTCCCACCGGGGAGCCGCACGAACCACAGAAACGACTGCCCGGGTCGATGGGCGCGTGACAGGTGGCACAGCCTGAGTCGCCCCCGAACAGGGCAAGCCCGCAACTCGAGCAGAACCGGGCATCCGCTTCAGGTCGTGGGCCGCACAGGGGACAGATCAACCCTCTCTGCCCTTGCGTGGTCTCACCTCGTAAGACCGCAACACGATCGGCGACTAATTGCTCGATGATGTGGTCGGAGGAGGGAGCCCTCCTGGCGTCCTCCGCTTGCATCGCGGCCAGTGCTTCGCGGGAGTATCTCTCTTTCAGGACGGCGTGGTCCTCGTCGGAGAGCTTGCCTGTCGCTCGATCGAAATCGATCTCCTTGAGGGCAATGAGGGCGATTCCCTTCGGTGTCTCGTCCGGGTCGTCCGGTTCGACGAAGGAGGGGTTGGCGACCTCAGGCCGCTGAAGGGGATCGAGAATGAGCCAAAGGACAAGCCCCGCGAGGAGAATGGCAGCAAGGACTTCGAGCCCCATCAGTCGGCGACCTCGGAGAGTTCCTGCTCCAAGCGACTCAGGTCCTCTCCAGTTGGTGCAGCCAGGTCATCGGGAATGGGGCTCTCGATCGTGGTCGGCAGAGTTCGCTGCTTCCGCGCGAGCACGACGGCGAGCACCGACCCCGCCACTAGGATCGCCAGGCCAGGCACCAGGTAGCCCGCCAAGTTGAAGCCCACGGGAGTCGGCGCCATGAGAATCTGCTCGCCGTACTTCTCCACGAACACCTGCGAGATCTCTTCCGGGGTCAGCCCCTGCTCATAGTGTGTGAGGATCTCAGCGTGGAGTTGCGGAGAATAGGAACAGGTGAAGTCGGTGGTTCGGCAGGTGAAGATGTCGAGGTTACAGCCACAGGTGCACTTGAGGGTGAGTTCGAGCGACCGGATGACGGCGTCGTTGTCCCCTTCACCCACGGGATTCCGTAACGCACCGGCTGCCGCCGGGTCGCGGAGTCGGTCGTCCTGCCACCAGAGGGCCGTCATGGCCCCCAGACTCGTGAAGAACTCCCTGCGCTCCATCAGTTTGCCTCCACTCCAGTCACCACGGGAGCCGCGACCGCTGGTTCGGGCGGTCCCGAGAGGGTCGTTTCGAATCCAGCCTGCGCTTCCCGTCGACCGAGTCGACCAACGGGTCGACCGCCCGGCCACATCGCGAGTAGTCCGCCGAACACGAGAATCGCGCCGCCGGCCCAAACCCACCAGACCAACGGGTTGATCGTGATCGCGAAGTTCGCCCGCTCCGTGCCACCGATGGAGCCGGCGTATACGACATAGATGTCCTCCCGAAGGTCGCTCATGATCCCGACTTCGGTCGAGGGTTCGAACGTCTTCTCCCCGAAGCTATCCACGTGCTGCCGCTTCTCGGACTTGATGACGCCAATCTTGGTGCCATCCCGCGCAACTTCAAGAGTCGCGGCGGAGACGATGCGATTCAACGCCGTGTACTGGGATACGCCGAGGTGCGTGAAGGTGTAGGTATGCCCATAGGGTGATGCGAGACTCGCTGTCTCACCCGGGCTAAGGGTGGCTTCCCGGTTGGTCTTGAAGGCCATGCCGGCAAATGCCACGAAGAGCACGAGGATTCCCACGTGGACCAGGTATCCACCGTACCGCCGGCGATTGCGATTGATCAGTCGCGCGAGGGCAAGCGGAAAAACCTCGCTGTACATTCTCATCCGAGCCGCAATTCCCCGCTGAAATTCCTGGAGCACGGTTCCCAGGACGAATCCCGCAAGCGAGATCGACATCATCGCCCATCCGTTCCGCATACCCGCCGCGAGGAGCGAGAGCGCCACCACGACGGCCAGAATGGTCGGGAAGACAAACTGACGCCTGAGGTTCGCCGGTGATGTCCTCCGCCAAGCGATCAAGGGGCCAACACCCGTGAGGAAGAGCAGGAAGAGACCCAAGGGGATGTTGACACGGTTGAAGAAGGGCGGACCTACCGTGATCTTGACCCCCCGCACGGCCTCGGAAAGGATGGGGAAGAGCGTGCCCCACAGCACGGAAAAGGCAATGCCGACGAGGATCAGGTTGTTGAAGAGAAACGCCGCCTCGCGACTTGCCATCGACTCCAGCTTGCTGTCGGCTTCGAGTGCAGGCCACCGGAGGTAGAGGAGGCTGAAAGACAACACGCCGACGGTGAGCAAGAAGCCCAGGAAGAAGTACCCGACATTTGACTGCGTGAAGCTGTGAACACTGGCAATGACGCCTGATCTCGTGATGAACGTCCCGAAGATGCTCAGAAGGAAGGTGACCACAATCAGGGAGACGTTCCAGCGTTTCAGCATTCCCCGCTTTTCCTGGATCATGACCGAATGCAGGAACGCCGTCATGGTGAGCCAGGGCAGGAGACTCGCATTCTCAACCGGGTCCCACGCCCAATAGCCACCCCAACCCAATTCCACATAGGCCCACCACATGCCCAGGGTGATTCCCACGGACAGGAAGAGCCAGGAGAGGATCGTCCACTTTCGGATGGCGTGGATCCACCCGGTATCGAGTTTCTTGCTGAGGAGGGCTGCGATGGCGAACGCAAAAGGAATCGTGATGCTGATGTACCCGAGATACAGCATGGGCGGATGGATGACCATGCCCGGGTTTTGGAGCTGTGGATTGAGTCCGCGGCCATCCGCGGGGGTAAATGCCAGTCGCTCGAAGGGGTTGGCCGAGAACAACATCGTCACAACGAAGAACGCCGTCACCCCCGTCGTGATGGCAGCGACATACGGCAGCAACCGGGCATGTCGGCGACTCGTGACCACTTGTGCCACGGCCCCGAACAGCGACAGGACCAACGCCCAGAAGAGGAGTGATCCCTTTTGTCCCGCCCAGAAGGCGGTGACGACGTAGGAGGTGGGGAGATTTCTGGACGTGTAGGCCGCCACGTACTCGATGTTGAAGTCGTGGGTGATCAGGCCCTTCCAGAGGGCAAGGGCGGCCACGATCATCGCGATCATCTGGCCGTAGGCCGCACGGGTGACACTGGCGGCGAGTTCCGGATTCCCTTTCCATCGACCCGAGAGCCCGACCCCGGCTCCCCAGATACCCGCGAAGAGAGCCAGCCACAGGGCGAATTGACCGAGGAGGGTCATCTCAGGTCCGTGTTCCTTCTTCGAACTCCGCCTCGTACCGAGAGCCGCACTTGGCGAGCACCTCAGTAGCTTGGAAGACCCCATCCCGCCCGAGTCTCCCCTCGACGATCACTTCGATGTCATTTGCGTCCGTGAAGGTATCGGGCACCAGGCCCACATACGTCACCGGATACTCTTGCGTCCCATCGGTGATCGAAAAGTCGACGCGCCGCGCGGCGTCATCTCGACGGATCGATCCAGGCACCACCTTCGCCCCGACCTTGATCCCGACGTCGTAGAACGTGGGATCCGACAGTGTCTTCTCCGCGAGTTCCGTCGGGGTGAGGAAGTAGACTCCCGTCTCCTTGACACCCGTGACCACGAGAAACGTCAGCGTCGCGATGATCACTCCAGCACCGAGCAAAAACTTCAGTTGGGGCTTCATGCCTGCCCTCCAGACGGATGACTTAGGTGGAACTCCCTACCGGCCAACGCCCTCTGCCTGGGCGGTCCGGGCAAACTCGTCGAGCATGGTGCGATGATCCTGATACTCCTGCCGCGTGCCCCCTATCTCCTTCTCCCACACCGCCAGGAATCCGGAACGGGCATTCGACAGCTGTTCGGTATCCCCCGAAAAACGCGCCACAGCCGCGCGAAGCACGAACCCGAAGAGGTGGTCGGGATACTCGAGGAGAATGCTGTCGGCCAACTGCCGGGCAGCCGTGACATCGCCGCTGTGGAGGCGAAGCATGGCCGCATGGTAGCGGGCGTCGGCGTCCACCACTTCGAGATTGTTATACGCCTGCAGGGCCATCGGCGAGAAGGACGCGACCGTGGTCGTATCACCCTGCTCGGCGGCGGTCATGACGCGATTGTAGAGCCGATCGAACTGTTCGCGAGGTGTCATCTGACTCAGATCCGGAAGGCCACCTCCAACGACACTCCCAACGCCCGGCGCCGACCCCAGGGGCGCCGTTTGCGGGGACTGCGTACGAAACAGAAGGACCAACACCAATCCCAACACAGCAACGCCTGCCACCGCCACGGGAAGGACGGGGAACCCCCCCTGCCTGGCCCTCCCGACCACCGCCGGACGCCGCACCTCTGTACCGCAAGACGTGCAGAATCGCGCTCCCCGGCCAAGCTTCGCACCACAGGACGGGCACTGCGGAGCCCCCATGGGAGCCCCACACTCGCTACAAAACTTGCCCTGACTGCGAGCCCCACAGGATGGACACGGTTCTATGGTCATCGGTCGTCCCGGTTCTCCTCCTAAAGCGAATACGGAATCTGGGTCCGTCCCCACAACCAGACAAGGCGAGTCGGGATTATCTCAGAGATGTTTTAAGAGTCCTTCACAGTTCGGTTTCCCTGGCCCAGGAGAGGGTGGTCCGAACCGCACGCGCCCACCCGGCCAACAACCGCTCACGACCTGCCTCTTCCAGAGATGGTTCGAAGCGGTCACAGACGAGTGCCTCCAGAAGCGAGTCCGGAGAGGACCAGACCCCCGAGGCCATTCCCGCGAGGAGCGCAGCACCCAAACCCGTCGTCTCCACCATGGCGGGTCGTTCCACGGGCATCCCCAAGATGTCGGCCTGGAACTGCATCAGCCAATCGTTGGTCGACGCCCCACCATCGACCCGGAGGGCCGGTACCCGCAGCCCGGGTCCGGCGATCATAGCAGTCAACAACTCATGGGTGCCGAATGCCATGGCTTCGAGTGCCGCTCGAACCAGGTGCGCACGCGTGCTCCCCCGGGTGAGCCCCGTGATGGTCCCGCGCGCATTGGCCTCCCAGTGAGGCGACCCCAGGCCGACGAACGCCGGCACGAAACTCACTCCGCCGGTGTCGGGGACGCTGCAAGCCAGCGCCTCTGACTCCACGGCAGATTCCAAGAGCCCAAGCCCGTCTCGCAGCCATTGAATCGCGGCTCCGGCAATGAAGACGCTTCCTTCCAGGGCAAATTGGGGCTCGCCACGGGGCCCGCAGGCGATTGTCGTGAGTAAACCCGCTCCCGGCTTCGGCCGGCTGGCACCGGCGTGCACCAAGAGGAATGCCCCGGTGCCGTAGGTGTTCTTGGCCGTCCCGGGAATCATACAGCCCTGCCCGAAGAGAGCGGCCTGCTGGTCTCCCGCGATTCCGGCAATGGGTAAGGGTGCCCCGAAGTGCTCTCGGGCACATTCCCCAATGACCCCGGATGACGGGGTGATCTCGGGAAGAAGCTCCATCGGAACACCGAACAGGGCGCAGAGATCTTGGTCCCACGCCTTGCGATCGAGCGAATAGAGCATGGTGCGGGATGCGTTGGTATGGTCCGTCACATGACGGCCCCCGGTCAGCCGGGCGACGATCCAACTGTCGACCGTCCCCGCTTGGAGTTCCCCTGCGATGGCTCGTTTTCGAATCCGATCGTCCCGCAGCAACCACTCGAGCTTCGTGGCGGAGAAGTACGGATCGAGCAGGAGGCCGGTCCGTTCTCGGATCCAATCCTCTCTCCCCTGCTCCCGAAGGACCTGACATCTTGCCGAGGTCCGGCGGTCCTGCCACACGACTGCACGATGCACAGGCCGCAGCGTGTCACGCTCCCAGAGCACGACGGTTTCACGCTGGTTGGTGATCCCAATTGCGACTGGTTGCTCTCCAGAGGATTCGATCGCCTCGCGAGCGGCACCGACGGTAGACACCACGAGCTCTTCGGCGTCATGCTCGACCCAGCCGGGCTCCGGGAAATGCTGCGAAATCTCACGGTAGCCGCGACCGAGTACCGTTCCGTCTTGGTGAATGACCAAGGCTGTCGATCCCGTGGTCCCCTGATCGAGCGCAAGGATGGAAGACATACGACGAATGTAGCAATCGGATTATGTTGCTGCTCAGCATCCGCCCCAACTTCTGTGGCCCACCATGACCTATTCGACGCTCCACTTCGACCTCGATGACGGCTTGGCTCTCCTCACGGTGAACCGACCCGAAAAACTCAACGCCCTCAACGACACCGTGATCCGCGAGCTCGGTGACGTAGCGACCCGCCTGCATATGGACGCCGAGATCAAGGGGATGGTCATTACGGGAGCCGGCCAGAAGGCGTTTGTGGCTGGAGCCGACATCGGCGAACTCGCCGCGCTCGATGGGTCCGGGGGTGCGACACTCGCCAAGCGGGGACAGGATGTCTTCAGGCGACTGGAAACCGCGGGGAAGCCCGTCATCGCTGCCGTCAACGGGTTCGCACTCGGCGGAGGTTGTGAATTGGCGATGGCGTGTCATCTACGTTTCGCATCGCCCAACGCGAAGTTCGGCCAACCCGAGGTGAAGCTCGGTCTCATCCCCGGTTATGGCGGGACGATCAGGTTACCTCGTTTGATCGGACGGGGAAGAGCCCTTGAGCTGTTGCTGAGCGGCAATATGATCGATGCCGCGGAAGCGCACCGCGTGGGCTTGGTCAACCGGGTCGTCGAACAAGTCGAACTGATCGCGGAATCTTCGCACTTGCTCCGAACCATTCTCGCGCAGGGTCCGCTCGCCGTGCGTTTCCTGCTCGAGACCGTGGATGCCGTCGAGAGCCTCCCACTCGACGAGGCTCTTCCAATCGAGGCCGCGCGGTTTGGAGACTGCTGCGCCACCGATGATAAGCGGGAGGGCACCCAGGCCTTCCTGGAGAAGAGGGCGCCCCACTTCTCTGGGAACTGAGTCGGATTCTGGCCCCCGGACTCGGCGCCCCGGAAGTCGAACTGGGGCTTCTCCCACCCTCGTCCTTAGCCCCCGGACCGACTAAATTTCGGTGATGGTGGCGGAACGGATCTCGTCTCGAGGCTTCCGGAATCTCGACGACTTCGAGCTCGATCTTCCGCCGACAGGAGCAGTGTTCCTGGGCCCGAACGCCCATGGAAAGACGAGCATTCTCGAGTCCCTGTACTACCCAGTCCTGTACAGGTCCTTTCGCAACGCACCGGACACGGAACTGAGTGCGTGGAACGGTCCCGGGTTTCGCCTCACACTCGATTCCGTGGTCGGTGGCGAGTCGCACCGTACGAGTGTGGGATTCGACCGGGAAACTCGCCGGAAGCGAGTCGTGGTCGATGGGGTCGAGGTAGGTCGGATCACCGATGCCGTGGGGAAATGGCTCGCCGTGGTCTTTCTTCCGGCCGATTTGGCCCTACTGCAAGGGGGGGCTGCGGAGCGGCGGCGCTTTCTTGACCGGATGTTGTCGCTGTCCGATCCGGCTTACCTGCGCGCTCTGCTGCGATACCGGGCCGTGATTGCGCAGCGCAACGCCGCTCTCCGCGCCGGCGATGCGGAGGTCGTGAGGGTCTTCACCGACGCCATGGTTGAGCCCGGGTCGTACGTGGTCGCTCGCCGACTCCAGTGGGTTGCCGCGTGGTCTGATCGCTACAGCTCGGAAAGCGATGGGCTTGGCGAGGGACAACGGGTCAGTCTGGCCTACCTGGGCAATCCCGATCTCGCCGAGCCCGGTGGCTGGTCCGCGAGAGTGGCCGAGGTCGAGCGACGGGAATTTCGTCGCGGTGCAACGCTGATCGGTCCCCAGCGCGACGATCTGCAGATCGCACAGAACGGGCGCTCACTCCGGGAGTTCGGGTCGACCGGTCAGCAACGTGCTGCGGCGATCGTATTGAAAGTCTGCGAGCTGCTGACCTTGGCGGAGGCCCACGGCCGCACCCCGGCGTTCCTGCTGGACGACGTGTTCGCCGAACTCGACCGGTCGCGCCAAGAGCGCCTGACGGCTCGGCTCACCGGGCCAGGAATGGGCCAGGTCTTCTTAACGGCACCCCGTCGGGACGAACTCCCGCCGGCGATCGACTTGGAGGTATTCCGAGTGCAGGACGGACGAGCGTATCCGGCCGGAGCGACGGTATGAGCGACAAAGGAAAGCCGGCGCCCATTCGGCAGGCCCTCGAGGATTGGGCTCGCCGCGCCGGGCTGGTACGCCGTCTGGATCTCGCGAGGGCGGTGGAAGAGTGGCCTGATCTTGTGGGTCCACAAATCGCCTCCGTCACTCGCGCAGAGTCCGTCACGGCGGATGGCATCCTCTGGGTCCGGGTGGCGAGCGCGGCCTGGGCCACTGAGTTGAGCATGATGGCACCTGGGATCCTGGCTCGACTGAACAAAGGCCGACGGGGACGTATCCGTCAAATCCGGTGGCTCACCGGGTCGATGAGTCGGCCCTAACCCCTTCTGTGGAACGAGACATGGCACGGAAAACCAGACCGAGTGGCAACGGGGACTACGATGCACGATCGATCACGGTCCTCAAGGGCCTCGAAGCCGTGCGGAAGCGGCCGGGGATGTATGTGGGGTCGACCTCGGAGAACGGACTGCATCACTTGGTCTATGAGGTGGTCGACAACTCCATCGACGAGGCTCTCGCGGGATTCTGCGACCAGATCGAGGTCACGGTCCACGCGGACAATTCGGTCACCGTCAGCGACAACGGGCGAGGCATCCCTGTCGATCTCCATCCCACCGAGAAGATCCCCGCGGTCGAATTGGCGCTGACCGTCCTCCACGCGGGAGGGAAGTTCGACAAGTCATCCTATAAGGTGTCGGGCGGACTTCACGGCGTAGGGGTCTCGGTGGTGAACGCCCTCTCCGAGTACCTCGAAGTGAACGTTGATCGGGACGGGCAGCGTCATCATATGGAGTTCTCCCGAGGCCAGACCACCAAACAACTTTCGCAAACGGGGAAGGTTTCCACATCGGGAACGACCATCCGATTCAAGCCAGACCCGCAGATTTTCACGGTACTGGAATTCCACTACACGACCCTCAGTGACCGGCTGCGCCAACTCGCCTTCCTGAACAAGAACGTCCGGATCACCTTCCGCGATGAACGGAAGGATCCTCCCTCCGAGGACGTGTTCTTCGCAGAGGGCGGTCTGATCGAGTTCGTGACCTGGCTCAATCGTACCAAGAAGACCTTGCACCCCAAGCCGATCAGCTTTTCGACGACCAAAGACGACGTCGAAGTTGACGTGGCAATGCAGTACACCGACGGATACAACGAGAACATCTTCACCTTCGTCAACAACATCAACACGCATGAAGGAGGAACCCATCTCACCGGCTTCAAGTCGGCGCTGACGCGGACCATCAATGCCACGGCACAGGCGATTGGCTCTCTCAAGAAAGAAAACTTCAGCCTCAGCGGGGACGACGTTCGGGAAGGCCTCACCTGCGTTCTCCACGTCAAGGTCAAGGAACCCCAGTTTGAAGGACAGACCAAAACCAAACTCGGGAACTCCGAGGTCGAGGGCATCGTCAAGCAGGTGATCAATGAACACCTCGCCTCGTACCTCGAGGAAAACCCGCCCGTCGCGCGTGGCATCATTGAGAAGGCGGTGAGCGCCGCACGTGCGCGTGAAGCCGCTCGGAAGGCACGTGATCTCGTGCGCAAGAAGTCGGGGCTCGAGAACGCAGTGCTACCGGGTAAACTCGCGGACTGCTCCCTCGACGATCCCGCGCTGTGTGAGATCTATCTGGTCGAGGGTGACTCCGCCGGCGGCACCGCCAAACAGGGTCGTGACCGTTCTTTCCAGGCCATTCTTCCCCTCCGCGGCAAGATTCTCAATGTCGAGCGTGCACGGATCGACAAGATCCTGGGGAATACTGAAATCCGATCGATGATCACCGCCATTGGATCGGGGATCAAGGAAGATTTCAAACTCGACGAGGCTCGATACCACAAGGTCATCATCATGACCGATGCCGATGTGGACGGTGCACACATCCGCACCCTGCTGCTCACCTTCTTCTTCCGGCAAATGCCCGAACTCCTGGAAGCGGGCTACATCTACATCGCCCAGCCACCGCTTTACCGGGTCTCCAAAGGCAAGGAGGAGTTTTACGCTTTCAATGACGAGGAGCGGGACGAGTATATCAAGCGGATTGGTGGAGAACCCAAGCGGATCATGATCCAGCGTTACAAGGGTCTGGGAGAAATGAACCAGGACCAACTCTGGAAGACGACGATGGACCCCGCCGCTCGGACGATCTTTCGTGTCACACTGGAGGACGCCGTCGAGGCGTCAAACCTTTTCGACGAACTGATGGGAGATGAAGTCGAACCCCGCCGCCTCTTCATCGAAGAGAATGCGCGGTATGTGAGCCATCTCGACGTGTGAACGGGGAACCGACGACCGCACGCTTCGGGGCCGGGATTACCCGGCCTCGAGTGTTTCCAGGCCGGTCGCGTCCAAGCGGTGGCTCACCAATGGAGGAACCGGCAGCGGTTCTCCGATGGAGATGGCCCGCTCCAACACACGTTCCGCGCTCTCCGCAGACCCATCATCCTGGGCGTGGATCGTCGCCAGATGTTGGCCCCGCTCCACCCGCATGCCGGGTTTGACCCGGATCACGAATCCGACCGAGGGATCGATGAGATCGGTGGTGCGTTGACGCCCCCCACCCAAACCGATCACTCCGTAGCCTATGGTCCGCGGATCAACACGCTGGACTGTCCCCAGCGAAAGGGCAACAACATCCCGACGCACCGCGGCCCGCGGCAGTCGATCCGGATCGTGGACGACGTTGGGATCGCCTCCCTGTGCCTCCACAAGGGCCACGAATTTCTCGAGTGCTTGCCCGCTCTGGACGATACCCTCGAGTCGTTGCCTGGCGGTGGCCCGCACGGTTTCCACTCCCGCCACGAGCAGCATCTCGACTCCGAGGGCGTAGGTCACTTCCATGAGATCGTCGGGACCCTCACCGCGAAGGCCGTGTATGGCTTCTGCCATTTCGAGGGCGTTCCCGCAGGCCCATCCGAGAGGGCGGTCCATGGCGGTGAGGAGTGCTACCGTCCGGCACCCTCTCCCCTCACCGAGGGCCACCATTGTCCGAGCCAGGTCGAGCGATTGGGTCCGTTCGGGCATGAACGACCCGCTGCCGGTCTTGATGTCGAGTACCAATCCCGTCAAATCCTCGGCGAGTTTCTTCGACATGATGCTGGCAGCGATGAGGGGAATCGACTCGACGGTACCCGTGACGTCTCGCAATGCGTAGAGCTTGCGGTCGGCGGGCACCAGTTCAGGCGTCTGCCCGATCATGGCGACCCCGATGTCCCGGACCTGCCTCAGGGTGTCGTCGAGCGAGAGTCGGGTCCGGAACCCGCGGATCGATTCCAGCTTATCGAGTGTTCCCCCGGTATGGCCCAGCCCCCGGCCGGAGATCATCGGCACCGCAACTCCGGCACACGCGAGCATGGGGGCAAGCAGCAACGACGTCTTGTCCCCTACCCCACCTATGGAGTGCTTGTCGACACGGGGAATCGGCCAGGCACCGAAATCCAGCCGGTCCCCGGACGACAGCATCGCCTCAACTAATTCCGAGAGTTCCTCCGCCGCCAGGCCACGGAAGACGACGGCCATCGCCAGCGCGGCCATCTGGTAATCGGGGACCTCGCCAGCGACGTAGGCCCTGATGAGAGTCGTCCAGTCACCCGGTTCGAGGGGCAATCCATCACGCTTGCGTTCGATCAGGCGGGGCACGACCATACTAGGTATCGCGCTCGATCCTGGTCACGACGGGTCCTGGTACATCCTCGGGTTGTGGCACGGCGGGCGGTAGCATTGGGTCATCAGACGTGTACTGGGAGCCCGAGATGATTTCTCACCGCCTTGCCCGGGCCAGGCGCTTTCGCGCCCGCTTGGCTAGCTCGCTGGTCTCTTTCCCCGCCCGCTCTTGGAGACGACGTACTCGCTTGCTGAGCCGTCGCCTGGCATTCTCTCCGGGCTCCGGCGCAAAGAGAAGTGCGATCGAGACACCCACAACCGTCCCGAGGATGAGACCGGCGAGGAAACCCCTCGTCCCCGTGTGCACCTCGGTCTCGGTGGCCATCTCCGAATCGTCCTCGTTCACTTCGAGGTCTTCGGACTCCCCTGATTCCCGGGCATCGTCGTCGCTCACCGTGATCTCCTCGGTAGATTGCATGAACCGTATCCTAGTGCCAGGCGGGTCGGGCTTCAACACGGCCCCCTCGCTTGACCATGCCCCCGGCAGTTCGCGAAGTTCCGGCGCCCGAACAGGTTGAGGTCACGTGTCCGTACCCCTTGATGCCCGCACGACTCCCTCCTCGGCCCGCGAGGAGATCCTGCGGCTTCAGGCACGTGTCGAGGCCCTCGAGAACGAGCGACGCAGACTCATCGCCCTACTCGAAATCTTGAGAGACGTCACCGGATCAGCCAACTACACGGACATCCTCCAGGCCGTGACCCGACGGCTCGGACATCTGTTCGGGTTGGATCGCTGCTCGGTCTTTCTGGCCGCACGCTCCATCAGTCGGACTGTCCATTTGGTCGCGAGCTACGAGGATCCCTCCATTCGCAACCACGTCGTCGACCTCGATCGCTATCCTGAAATCCGCCGAGCCATCGAAACCGGTCAGATGGTCCACATCCCAAACGCGCTCGCCGATCCTTCTCTCGCTCCGGTTCTGCCGGTCTTGTCGGGCCGAAGGGTCCGAACCATCACCGTCGTGCCGATGCACTGGGCGGGCAATGTCATCGGGGCTCTCTTCCTGCGAACCTACGAGGGGGGCATTCCGTTCACCGAAGAGGATACTTCGTACTGTCGGGTCGTCGCGGAGGTCACCGCGAGGGGGCTGCTCCAGGCCCACCGGACGGAGCGCATGCAGTCGCCTGGAGGGACACAGCATCTCCTCCGGGCCGACCGCGAGCGCGCGTCCCTCGTAACGTTCCTCAAGCGACTCCTCACTGCCGCTTCTGCCCGTGACCCGGCCCTCGACGACGGGCTGGTGGCGAAGGCATCGACCGCGGAGTTGGATCGGCTCGTGGGTGTGGCAATGACCGTCCTGGCCCGGGAGGCTCGCTCGCGGTGAGTCACGGTGAGATCGCGGAGCGAATCAGACTCCTGCGAAAGGTCATTCAGGAAGCGAACCAGGCCTATTACGAACTCGATGAGCCCGAACTGTCGGACGCGGAGTACGACAGGCTGTTCCGGGAACTTCAGGACCTGGAAGCCTCCCACCCCAACCTGCTCACCCCCGATAGCCCCACCCAGCGAGTCGGCTCGGCACCGGCGGAAGCACTCCACAAGCACACCCACCTGCGCCCCATGCTTTCCCTCGCCAACGCCTTCTCTCATGACGAGTTGATGGCCTGGGCGGAGCGCAACATCCGCCTCAACCCCGATGTGGCCACCGCCGATTATACGACCGAGATCAAGATCGATGGAGCCGCCGTGAGCCTCACCTACGAAGAGGGAAAGTTGGTGACGGGGGCGAGCCGCGGGAATGGTGTCGTCGGGGAGAACGTGACGACCAATCTCAAGACCATCGAGGACGTTCCGCTCGTCCTTCGCGGAGAGAGCTACCCGACGCTCATGGAGATCCGGGGCGAGGTGTACATCCCTCTCGAGACGTTTGTTCATCTCAATCGCGAGCGGGAGGAAGCGGGTGACCCCCCGTTGGCCAATCCCAGAAATGCGGCGGCAGGCAGCCTGCGACAACTCGACCCCGCGATGACCCGGGCTCGTCGTCTTCGCATGCTGGCCTTCCACGTCGAACCTCTGCGCGGATCACTCGCGGCCACGACGCATCATGAGGTCCTCACCCAGCTCGTGCAGTGGGGTTTCCGAGTTGAATCACATCATCGTCTCCACGCGAACCTCGAGGAAGTCAGGAAACGCATCAGTGAAGTCGAGTCCATGTTGTCTTCACTGCCCTTTGCGGCCGACGGAGTCGTGATCAAGGTCAACCCGCGGAACCTCCAAGAAGACCTCGGCGTCGTCGGTGGTCGCGAGCCCCGGTGGGCGATCGCAAGGAAGTTTGCCCCCGACGTGGCCATCACCAGACTGCTCGATGTGAAGATCAACGTGGGACGGACTGGGGCGCTCAATCCATGGGCGGTCCTCGAGCCGGTCGAGCTTGGTGGGGTCACTGTCTCCAGTGCCACACTCCACAATCAGGACGTGGTGAGTGCCAAGGACGTCCGAATCGGTGACTGGGTCGAAGTCGTACGCGCGGGAGAAGTCATTCCCCAGGTTCTGGGCCCCCTCAGGGACCGGCGTGACGGAAGTGAACGCATCTTCGAGTTTCCAAGGGTCTGCCCCGCCTGCTCCATGCCCGTGGAGCGCCCTCCGGACGAAGTGATGGTCTATTGCGTCAATCCCCGGTGCCCCGGCCGGATCTATGAAGGCATCGTGCATTTCGCCTCCCGGTCGGCCATGGATATCCGGGGGCTCGGCGCCGAGCGGATCCGGCAACTGCTGGACGCAGGCCTGGTTAAGGACGTCTCGGACCTGTATCGCCTGACCCCGGCACAACTCGTGCAATTGGAACGATTTGCAGAACTCTCGGCCGAGCAGTTGGTGGCCGCGATCGAGGCGTCCAAGAACCGGCCGTTGTCCTGCTTGTTGTTTGGGCTCGGCATTCGACACGTGGGAAAGAGCGTCGCCGTGCTCCTCGCCCGACACTTTGGGACAATGGAGGGCTTGGGGGCTGCGAATCGGGAAACCATTTCAGCCATCCCCGGCGTGGGTCCTGTGATTGCCGAGGCCGTGACGGATTGGTTCGGGGACCCCGACCATCGAGCGCTTCTGACCCGGCTTGGCGCCCAGGGGCTCCTCCTCTCGGAACCTGATGCTGTCGAGCGAGATGGGGCCTTGAAGGGAAAGACGTACGTCTTGACCGGATCGATGGAGACGATGACCCGCGACCAAGCCCGCCAACACATCGAGCGGGCGGGTGGCCGAGTCGTCGGGGGAGTAACGGGGAAGACCGATACTCTCGTTGCCGGACACGACCCGGGAAGCAAGCTCGATGCGGCGCGGAAGCGAGGCATCGAGATCATTGACGAAGCCGAACTTCGTCGGAGATTGGCATTGACACTCACCACAGACGATGGTGCACGATGAACGAAGCGGTCCACACATCAGATGAATGCGTCACACTCGGTCGACGTTCGCTCCACCAACTCCGATCCGCTCTCGAGCGGTCGGTCGGAGTCCAGACCGCCCCACTCCTTCAGGAAGCCGGGTTCGTGAGCGGAGAGGCTCTATTCGACCGGTTCAGCCTCTGGCTCGCCGACGAGTATCAGATTGAGGATGTGCGTCAGCTCGACGCCACCTTCCTGGAAGAGGCCCTGTCCCGGTTCTTCGCGAAGAGTGGGTGGGGAGTGCTCACGCTCAACAGGCTCGGTGAATCGGTGATGATGATCGACTCCCCCGACTGGGCGGAGTCGAACCCCGGCACCGCGCCCTACCCTTCATGCCATCTCTCGTCTGGCATCTTCGCGGACATTTTCACACGGATGTCCGGCGGTCAGTTCGCCGCTATGGAAGTCGAATGCCGAACCCGAGGGGATACGCGGTGCCGATTCCTACTGGCGTCCCCTGAGACATTGACGTTGGTGTACGAGCGTATGACCCACGGGCTCACCTACGAACAGAGCCTGGGCCGGTAGTCAGCGGACGCGCACCTCGATGCCGTCCAACAGGAGTGAGGGCCCACACCACGCGCCGACCCACTGTGACTCACGGCTCACTGCGACGACGTGATGCAATAGGTCGTACACGTTCCCGCTGATGGTGGCGGACCGCAAACGCCCAACACGCTCGCCCTCCGACATCCAATAGGCCCACGGCGTGACGAGGGTCACCCTCCCGTCCATCACATTCCCCCTGGGGATAGGTACATCCTCGATCACAATCACCTCGCCTTCATTCAGGAACTCGGCGGTCGGAGTCTCGCCCGAGCCCACCATCAGGTTGCTGTAGGCGACCCGTGGCGGGGTGTGGGGTCGGCGCCTGGCATGCCCCGTGGAGGGGATGCCCAACCGTGCCCCAGAGGCCAGATCCGACACCCACCCACTGAACCGCCCTCGATCAATCAAGGACTGGCGGTGGGACACGACCCCGTCGTCATCAATCGGCCGCGAACCAGGCCGGTGAGCGATGGTCGGATCATCCACGATCGTCAGTAGGTCGGGGACGACCACATCACCCACGCGATCGCGAAAGGGGGAGGACCCATCGAATACACTCTCGCCGAGCAGTCCCAGTTCCAGGGGCCGTAACAGCGCACGGACCGCCCGTGGACCCAGGCAGACCCGCACCGGATCGGGACTCGGGAGCCGGTCGAGCGTCGCCGGGGAGAGCCACTCCATCACGGTGGTGACCAGAGCCTCTGCATCCAGTCCGGTAGGCCAGGACGTGCCGACGATCTGAAGGCTCAGCGGTATCGGCGTGAGGTTTTTCGTATCGAGAATCGTCGCTCCAACCCCAACGAGGGTCTGCTCGTAATCCGCCACAACCCCCCTCGTATTCGCGACCTCCACTCGTCCTGCGGAGCGTTCTGCCCATACGTCGACCTGCCAGCGGTCTTCTTCGATCCGCCGAGCGACCGACTTCGCCAAGTCGAGCAGTTGCATCGGACCGGCACTCAGTGCGACACGATCGGCCGTGTGGACACTTGGGGTAGGCGCGGGAGCGGGGAGGAGGAGTGACCCCAAAGGTCCGACGGCGACGCTGTCAAGTGCCGCCTGGCGGAGTTGGGGCCAGCGACCGTCCGTCGCGCCCGCCATGCCGATCCGATCGTCTTTGAGCACCCGGAGATGGCAACCCATTCCACTGTGACGCTCCAGGCGCCCCACACCGTCGGAACCGAGTGAGACGGTGACGGTCTCATCTGTCTTGAGCACCGCATCGGCCGCCGTCACGAGTGGTGCGACGCCGTCGAGCAGGTCGGTTATCAAGACTGGTCTCCCACCAAGGCTTCCACCAATCGGATATGCGGGGCGCCACTCCCGACCGGAACGGTCTGCCCCCCGAGTGAGCATGTCGCGGCCGCGGTATCCCACGTGAAGTCGGCCCCGACAGCGTCGATCATACCGAACAATCCCAGCGGGTCACCACTGAGCGACGCACCCTTCACCGGCTCGGCGAGTTCACCGCGACGGATCATTCGGCCCAACCCGGCCCGGAGGGTGACCATCCCGTCGTCCGTCGCCGACAGGGGCTCTCCGAGGTACACGCCGAGGTCCAAGTCACGAATCAGATCGGCACCCGTCCCCATCCCCTTTGCCAAGTAGGTGTTGGTCAAGCGAGACGTCGGGAACCCAGCGGCGGGAGCTCTGGCATTGCCCGTAGCACCCAACCCGGCCGCTCCGGCGCTGGCCCGCGTATGGAGGTGCCCCACCACCACCCCGTTTTGAACGATCGTCGTGTTCTGAGGTTGTGTCCCTTCGCAATCAAAGGCCGATGTCCCTCTCAGCCCCGGCGTCTTCCCGTCGTCGCCGATGGTTAGAGAATCTGGCCCGATCCGGGTACCGATGGGCAACAGTGCGGCCCCCGGGTGCCAGCCTGCGGCGCACCGATGCCCAATGACGCGATGGACGAGCAGGCCTGCAAAGGTTGGTGCCAGCACGACCGGGTAGCGGCCGGGTATCACAGGGACGGCGTGGAGAGCCGCGACGGCGCGCTCCGAAATCGCAGAGATCCCGCCCAGCCAGGTTTCGACGTCGTGCAGGGCACCGGCGGTCGAGCAGCTTCCCAACGCCCGTTCCACGGTGCCGGATTCCGCCGCGACCGCGAGCGCCGTCATGCTGATGGAGGGACGCCTCTCTACAAGCACCATGCCTTCAGAATTGACGACCACGACCTCGGTCAGCTGATCTTCCCACTTGACGCGAACGTCGCCAATCCTCCGATCGACGCTTCGGAGCGATTCTACTCCCCTCCGTACGAAGTCACGCTTGATTGCAACGTCGATCGCGCGGGGGTCACGTCCTTCAGGACAAGGGATGTCCGCTTGACGCGGTGGAAGTTCCGAGAGTCGAATGGAGTGGCGTGTGGGGAGCGCAAGAGAGAATTCATGGGCGGTGCTGATGGCACTGCGCACCTCGTCGAGGGTGGCGAATGTCGCCGATCCCCACCCATGGCCACTATTGAAGCAACGGACCACCCCGATGGCCTCCTCCGTGGAGGTGGCAAACTCTTGCCCCCGCCGGCGATAGGACAGCATGGTCCGCCAACGTCGGTCGAATCGGATGTCGGTAAACGCTGCAGGTGATCCAACAACCAGCTCGTGGAGTTGCGACCTCACCCCTCGCCCGCGAGGTACATGGCGAGGTCTGGTCGCACGACGAGGTCACCATCGACGACAGTCTCCCGATCCCAGGGGAGAACGATCAGCTTATCGGTTTCGAGTGCATAGAAATCTGGATCGTATGGCCCCGTCCGAATCGAAACCGCTGTCCGGACCTCAGCCGGCCCAAGAGCCTGAACCTCGTTCAGGGCGAGCTTGAGCGTATGCCCGGTATCACACGTTTCGTCCACGACCAGAACGCGCCGGCCGGCAACCCCAACCGGGGGACCGGATACCAACTCGGGCATGGCTTCCGTCCCCCGTCGCGTCACGGCCATTGCGGCAAATTCACGATCGATGATCGAAGCGACCACAGCACCGGGGATCACCCCTGCCTTCGCGATTCCGATCACCAGATCAGGGTCATAGTGCTGGGCCACTCGAAGGGCCAGTGCCCGGCAGAGTTCACCAAACAGTGCCCAGTCGATTTCGAGAAGCCCACGCTGGCTGGCCGATAGGTTCTTTCGCACCTTCACCCCAAGTGTTGAGTGTACCCGGGAAGGTTACCGTGGACCTCCGCGGCGGGCAAACGCGTTGCCCCCCTCCTCGGATCATGACTACCTTACCCCCGGTCCCCCCTACCCCGGAGTAGCCCTGACTCGATGAGTATCTGGCAACGCCTCTTCGGAAAGGCCAACCCCCGGAAAGCGCACCGGCTTGACTATCTGAACGAGGCTATGGCCCTCGAGCGTCAAGGTGACTTGGCTGGCGCCATCACTTCCTACCGGCTGGGGCTTCGTGACAACCCCAACGATCTCACGATCTTGCAGAATATCGCCATTGCGTTCTCCAAAACCGGTCAGGTCGAGGAAGCCATTCGGCATTACCGGCGGGCCCTTGCCATCGACAGCACGCTGTCTGGCGCCCACTACGGGATCGCGTTCTTGTTGATCAAGAAGGGTGACCCCATCAAGGGTGCCGAGCATCTACGCACCTTTCTGGCAAGTCCGCCTCGGGGGCCAGACGCCGCGCGTTGGGTGCAACACGCCGAGACCACCCTTCGGGACCTGCCTCTTCCGGAGTCCGGGGAGGCTGGGTCCGCCCCGCCGGCATGAGCCTTCGAAGCAAGACGCTCATCCTGCTCGGACTGGCAGCGTGCAGCGACATTACCGCCACCAGCGATGGGGTTGCCACCCTGCTCATCGAGATCCCTTCCCCAGCACAAGTCGAAGTGGGCGAAACCATAGGGCTGGTGGCGACGCCACTCGATGCGAATGGCGAAGTGGTCGCCGCTCCCGTCTATTGGATTGCCCTCGACAGTACGGTCGCGGTTGACAGTGCCGCCGGACTCCTGACGGGCCTCATCCCGAAATCGACCGGCCGGGTGGTTGCTCGCACGGGTGATCTCTATTCGTCTCCCTTGAGCTTCTCGGTCCTCGAACGGGCCGACACCCTCATTCGCATCGCTCCCAGTCAGGACACGGTCGAGGCCGGCGAGTCGGAGTCAGGAGTCCTGGAAGTGAGGTTGGACGGTGGAGAGCCCCCCGCCCCGCTCAGCGGACGAGTGATCGTGTACCAGGTTGTCGATCCGGTGTTTGGGGTTGCGGAGAGCCGCACGGTCGAACTCACGGGTGGCGGATTGGTTCAGGGCACCAAGACCACAGCCAGTGGATCCACATCTCCCGGTATTCGGCTCCACCGGCGGAGTGGTTACCAGGCACCGGACAGTGCCGTGGTGACGGCCAGCGCCTGGCGACCGGGCGGAGAGAGCATTCCTGGGAGTGGGGTGCGATTCACCGTGCGTTTTGTGAACCCATGACGACACCATCCATCGACCCTGGGACTCCCCAAACGCTGACAGAGTTGTTCTTCAAGGCCACCAGTAGGCGGGATGAAGGGGAAGTGGCCATGCGCGCGTGTCGTGGGGGCACGTGGTCCGCTATCACGCTGGGCGAGTTTCGCTCGCAGGTTCGGGAGGCGAGCCTGGGACTGCGCCACTTGGGCCTTGGGTCAGGCGATCGCGTCGCCCTCCTGTCCGAGAACCGTCCCGAGTGGGCCATCGTCGACTACGCGTGCCTGACTGCCCGCTGTACCGATGTCCCCGTGTATCCGACCCTCCCCGCCGGTCAGATCGAATACATCCTCCGGGACTCTGCGGCGGTGGCCATCTGCGTGTCGAGCCAGGCCCAGTTCAAGAAAATCGACGCGATCCGTGATCGGCTTCCCGCCCTGCGCCACATCATCGTCTTCGATGCGGTGGACGCGACCGGAACCATCACGTTCGAGGAGCTCCGACGACTCGGCCGTCGAGCTGCGGAGAACCACACGGATTGGGAACAACGGGCGCTGGCCGCGGAACCAACCGACCTGGCAACCATCATCTACACCTCGGGTACCACCGGTGATCCGAAAGGTGTGATGCTCTCCCACGGCAACATCGCCTTCAATGTCCGTGCGGCGACGGCAGCGCTCGACATCGGGACCCAGGATGAGTGCCTTTCCTTCCTGCCCCTGTCGCACATCTTCGAGCGGACCGGGGGGCACTTCGTGATGTTGTGGGCGGGTGTCGTCATCAACTACGCGCGCAGTGTAGAGGCGGTGGCCGCGGACATGGCGACGCGGCGACCAACCGTGATGACCGCCGTGCCGAGAGTGTACGAAAAGATCTATACGAGGGTCTGTGACGCAGCGATGTCCACTCGACTCAAGGCGCGCGTGTTCGAGTGGGCCAAGCGAACGGGGGAACGGTGGGCCGAGCGGGTCACAGCGGGGCAACCGGTCGGCGTCCCGCTTCGCCTGGGACGAGCCGTGGCCGATCGACTGGTCTTTCGACGACTCCGCGAGCGGACCGGTGGTCGTATCCGATTCTTCGTGTCCGGGGGGGCGCCCCTCTCACGGGAGCTCGCTCGCTTCTTCTATGCCGCGGGACTCACCGTCCTCGAAGGGTACGGCCTCACCGAGACCTCGCCGGTGGTCACCCTCAACGTTCCGCAGCGCATGCGATTCGGCTCGGTGGGCCAACCCGTGGCGGGAGTCGAGGTCCGTATTGCCCCTGACGGTGAGATTCTCACCCGCGGGCCGCACGTGATGATGGGGTATCTGAACCAACCCGAGGCCACGGCAGAAGTGATCGATGCCGAAGGCTGGTTTCACACAGGGGACGTCGGGCACATCGATGCAGACGGCTTTGTCTACATCACCGACCGGAAGAAAGACCTCATTGTCACGTCCGGGGGGAAGAACATCGCCCCACAGCCGATCGAGAATCGCCTTCGAAGCAATCCCTTCATCGCAAACGCCGTGATGCTCGGAGACCGAAGGAAATTCCCCATCGTTCTCCTCGTCCCCGAGTTCGAACGACTCCAGACCTGGGCGGAGGATGAAGGCCTGAGCGCGGTGGACCAGGAAACCCTTGTCGGCTTCCCAGAGGTCCAGGTCAAAATGGAGGAGGAGGCCAAGAAATGTCTGCGCGACCTCGCACAATTCGAAGTCCCCAAGAAGTTCCTGATTCTCCCGCGCGAGCTCACCATCGAGTTGGGTGAGCTGACGCCGAAGTTGTCTGTTCGGCGCAAGACCGTCGAAGCGAACTTCGCGAACTCGATCGCTGCCCTGTACAACGCCTCGGGCGCCCACCGGTCCCAGCCGCGGGGGTAGTCAGCACCGTCGCCCCACCCACACCTCTCCCGTCACCGCGAGAATCTCGATCTCACCGACCCCCACGGGAGGGGAGCCCTCTCCGACGATCCGCAGCCCATGGAGCACCGTCTGGATGCCGTCGCGCACCCAGGAGTCGGGCAACCCTGCCCCGAGGACGACGCCCCGCATGCTGGACGCCTTGAGGGGCAGTCGGGGAGCGAGCACGACATTCGCTGGCGATTCCGGCCGCGACGGCATGACCATGGGGTTCACCACGATCAGTTGAATCCCTGGAAGCATCGTGGCCAATCCCTCCGCCAGGCTTCCCGCGGACCCCACGAGGGCGATATAACCGCCGGGCCCACTCAGCCCGAGCAGCGTGCTCGCGTGTTCCGCGGTGAGGACACCTGGGTGTTGCCCAGGCCCCTCCTGGGGGCGGCCGAAGTCCACCACCCCCTCTTGCAGGTCGACGGTCTTCCCGCATATGGGGCAACCCAAGTGGCCCTCCAGGACCGTCCTGCCTTCCATGCGGGACGGCAGAAGGACGAGGAATGCCTCGTCATGATCTTCTGGGCATTTCAGATGATCGGTCAACTCGATGAACATTCACGCAGGTCCGATACGCAGCCAGTCCACCTCGACGTGCGGTGGCCTCGTGACCAGAAAGGCGACCGCTTCAGCTACATCGTCGGGCTTCAGCATGTCCTTGCGCGGCATCAGACCCGGCGTGGCGTCGGGATCAGCCCGATCCCACATCCGCGTGTCGACCGGCCCGGGGGAAATCAACGAACACCTGACACCGGACCCGCGATACTCTTCGCGTAGAATCTCGTGGAGCCCACGCAAACCGAATTTGGATGCGCCGTAGGCCGCATTCTCCGGAAAGGCATGGTGATCGGAAATACTTCCGACGCTGATGTGCAGGCCACGGCCCTCGCGCCGCATGGAGGGTAAGAAGGCTCGTGCCACCAGGAAGGGAGCCCGGAGATTCACCGCGAGTTGCGTATCAAAATCGGAAGGTTCGGTTTCCTCCAACGGGGCGAGCATGAAGGCTCCGGCATTGCTCACCACGACGTCGGGTGTCCCGAGCTGACCACCGATCTGGCCGGACGCATGATCAACGTCCTGCTCCTGCGTGAGGTCGCAGGGAAGGTCGAGAAACCCTTCGTGCCACCCCGCCCGAAGCGTGCGGGCAAGTCGGGCCACGGTGGCACCCTCGTCCCGGAGACGCACCGCAACGGCCAGCCCGATCCCTCGCGAGGCGCCGGTCACGACAATCACCTTGCCGGAAAGCTGCGTCACGCGGTGGCCCCGTGCACCAGCCGGAGGAACTCGTCGCGCGTCGAGGCATCATCCCGGAAGACGCCGCGGAGAGCGCTCGTAATGGTCCGGGAATTCTGCTTCTCGACACCGCGCATCATCATGCAGAGGTGGGACGCCTCGAGCACGACGCCGACCCCGTGCGGTTCGATGACATCCATCAGGGCGTCGGCGATTTGATCGGTAAGCCGCTCCTGGATCTGCAGACGCCGCGCGAAAACTTCCACGACGCGAGGCACTTTGGAGAGCCCCATGATACGGCCGTTGGGGAGATACGCGACATGAGCGTTTCCGAAGAACGGGAGCATGTGATGCTCACACATGGAATAGAATTCGACATCCCGGATCAGCACCATATTCTCATGCGGTTCTTCGAACACGGCATTCCCCACGACTTCCCTGACGCTGTGTCGGTACCCTCGCGTCAGCCAGCGTAGAGCTGCCTCGACGCGTGCCGGTGTCTTCGTGAGGCCTGGCCGCGACGGGTCTTCTCCCAGCTCCGTCAACATCCGAAGAATCACGTCCTGCAAGCTGTCGTCTCGCACCTTACGCTCCCTCGTAGTCAACGTAATTTCGTGGCGTTTCCCACACACGAATCCGCTGGAGTCGCCCGCTGGGTATCCGCGGGGCGAGCAGGTCCCAAATGAAAACCGCGATGTTCTCCGCCGTCGGAATGTGATCGCGGAACCACGGGACTTCCAAATTCAGATTCCGGTGATCGAGTTGCTGGATCACCGCCTCTTCGACAATGCGTTTGAGCACACCCACATCGAGGACATACCCCGTTTCCGCATCGATGTCGCCCTCGACGATCACGTCCAATTCATAATTGTGGCCATGATAGTGCGGGTTATTGCAGGGCCCGAAGGTATCCCGGTTCCACTCCTCCGATCGGTCGGGGTTGTGCAGGCGGTGTGCGGCATTGAAATGCAGGCGGCGAGCGACGAGGCAGCGGGGCATGGCGGTCCTCGGTGGGGAATACGAAGGCGCCGCCACGCAGTGAACGGCGCCCGCGTCGAACGAAGGTAGCGATGGTATTGAAGCCCGACAGAAAAGCTTGGCGCCCTCTCCGACCCTTTTGCCTACCCTCTCGGGCGTGGCATACACGAAGGAATGTGGGCCCACTCTCGGACTTGTTGGCTCAATAACATGAGTTCGCTACCAACGCCCGACACCGCTATTATAGGATCGCCAATCGAAACCGTCAACACGTTCCGAGGTCCGTTCAATGGTCATGCTGATCGGGGCAGTGGTGCTGATCTCCACCTGGCTGGTGCTGACCTTCGTGGTCCCGGTTGGGTTGGGCATCGTTCACATTCTGCTCGCACTCGGCGTGGTCATGTTCATACGTTGGTGGGCTCTGAGCAATGAGCCGCCGCCGGGAGGCAGGACGTCCTAGATCTCCCAGTTGGAAAACACGATCCCGCGCTCCGCCCGTTCAGGGCTTCCCCCGTGCAGCATGCGCAGATCGGTCCAGTGGATTCGGAATCCTGCCCCGACCAGGGCGGAATAGGCGTCGGGATACACCGTTTGGCAGCGTACCGAGACCTTCCGACGGTCGCCTCCCCCCCGACCCATGCCAACGCCCCTCAGGACGCTGCCGAATGAATCCAGACCATCAGCAACGAGCTTGAGAACCCGGAGCTCCTTTTCGCCGCCGAGGGTGAGTGGGATGGTGTGCCAGACCGCGAACCCCCGACAACGACCCGCCTCATACAGGACCGTCGTGTCACCGAGACGATGTTCCTCAGTGAGCCGGAGTTCTCGCGAGTAGTCAACGCCGGGCGTCAGGCCGCCGACGAGTTGTCGGCAATCTCCGACCATTGTCTTGAACTGATCGCCGCTCGTGGAGAGCGCTCGGACGCGCGGAGGGCCCGATGGGGTGCCCGGATTCCCAATCATGGTCAGGGTGAGGTGCCCTGGACGGAACCCCAGTCCGGCGTAAAAACCGATATTATCCACCGTTCGCGGCATGGTTTCGAGACCAATGCGCGTCGCGCCGCGGGATTGCAGCCACCGCAGCCCCTCGGTGACGATCCGCCTCCCGAGACCAAGTCCCTGAAGCGCAGGACGCACTGCCAACGGACCCATCCATCCCTCGGCGCCCGACTGATGGACCATGTTGAACGCTGCCAGCGCCCCGGTTGCCTCCCGCCAGATCATGGCTCCGGCCTGGGCAGTGGCCAGCGCATACTTCCAGACCTCAGGATGCAATTGGGGTACCTGGACTCCGGTAAGACCATCGCGATGATACCGGTCAGTGAATGCTTCGCTGAACACCCGATTGAGCTCATCGATATCGCGCGCGGTCGCCTGCTCCGGACCGCGAATCGAAACATCAGGCCGCGACATCGTGCCCATTCTCCTCCCGAACCCGAGCGATCCCGTGTTCGACATCGTACTCCAGGCGGATGACCCGGTCGAAGCCCTCCCGCACCGCCTCGATGTGGGTGATCAATATGACCTGCGGGAATCGGTCCCCGAGGTTGCGGAGGAGATCCACCACAGCCCCCCTACGCTGGTCATCGAGTGAGCCGAAGATCTCGTCGAGGATCAGGAGTGAGAGAGGCTGCCCGGCCCGCTCGGCAATCATCTGACTCACCGCCAGACGAAGAGCGAGACTGACGATGTCCTCCTCACCACCCGAGAGAACGCGCTGGACCTCTCCGTCCTCGATGATCGTCGGCATGTAGTCGTCGTCGAGTTCGAAATCGGTATATCTCCCTGCCGTCAGATCACGCAAGAACGTCGACCCCAACTCGGACAGGTCCGGCCGCATCGTATCGTTGAGGTCGGTCCTGAGATCGGAAAACGCCCGGTCGAGTTCCTGGTTGAGTTGCAGATCCCGCTCGATGCGCCCGGCTTCGGCGACGTCCTGTTCTCGGGCTTGCCGGCGGCGTTCCATCTCCTCGCGCCGGACCGCTGCAACCCGGGCCTCGGCCAAGGCTTCGATGGTGACACGATCCGCCTGTCGGCGCTCCGCTTCAGCCGCATCCAGAGCGGCACGCACCGCTTGTGCACCGTCCGCGGACCACCCCGCTTCACCGAGTTGTGTGTGCAGAGACTGGAGGGCACTTTCCTGGGCACTCAGCTCGGCCTCGGCCGCGCTGGCAGCGGTGGTGAGTCGAACCGCTCGTTCGGCAATGCCCTTCAGCCTTTCAATTTCCTGCCGCGCCGGCTCCATCGCTGCAAGGGCTGCCAGCACTTCGCGATGACGGGTCTCATCGTACGTTCCGACCGACTGCGAAAGTCGAGTTTCCAGATCCCGTAGCCTGCCGCGCAGTGTCTCCCGATCGCGCGCGAGCGCCACCCCCTCCTGGACCTGACCCTCCAGGCGCCCCAGCTCCTCAGTAAGTTCGGCGACCCACGATCGCAGCCGATCTCGTTCGCGGCGCAATGCGACGAGTCGCTTCGGTTCCGTCTGTAACTGCTTGATTCGCGATCGATAGAACTTCCCATTGAGTGTGAGATCCTCGGCCTGCCGGGTGAGTCCGTCGAGGACTTCGTTGAACGTCGCTCCCAACGGTTGTCCACAGGTCGGACAGACTCCATCAGGTCCAGCCTCCGTGAGGCGGTCGCGTTGCGACCGGATATCCTGATATTGGTCGGTGATCTGCTTCAGCTTCGTGTTGGCGTCTTGTTGATCCCGTACCCATTCGGTTTGCACGCGTTGCGCTTCCGTATCCACGCCTTGATACTCTTCTCGGACGGTTGCGAGCTCGGCCCGAAATCGTTCGGCGGTCTCGGCCGATGGGAGTTGACTCAGCCTCGAACTGATCGCATCCAGCTGGAGTTTCACTTCCCCAAGCTGCCCCGTGTGTTCGCGCCACTTGGCCATCTCCTCCGCCAAGGCATCGAGTCGCAGGCGTTCGCTGGAGAGTTCGGCATGATCGGCAACGCTCGGTGTGAGCTCCTCGATACGCGCCTGAGCCGAGAGCGCCTCAACCAAATCCCGATCCAGCCGGCGATGGGTGTCCCGTGCATTGGTCACCCGCTGCTCGCAGACTCTCAGATCACTCTCCAACGACCGCACCCGTTCATGGACGACCTCGAGCCGCTCCCACTCCGGTCGAATCGTGGCGACTGCCCCCTCGGCGGCCCGCAGCGCATCGTTGGCTCTGGTCACCGCCTGCTCGGCGTCCTTGACCTGCCGATTCACCGCGGCCTCTTCCTCAGCCAGCTGTGCCGGGCTCGGCAGTCGCGATTGGATCTCCTGGAGTCGTGCGCGAGCCGCGCTGCGATCCGCCTTGAGTTTCTCCTGCGCGACCTTCAACCGCTCGTACCCAAGGACACGCGACAGAAACTGATTGCGTTCTCCGGCGGTCATCGCGCCGAGAATCGTGAGTTCCTTCTGTCCGGTGAAGTAGGTATTGAAGAACTCCTCACGGGTCATTCCCAGAATCCGGGTGAGCAGTTCCGTGACCGCCCCCGGACTGTTCGCAATGGGGGTTTCATCCATGTCCTGATAGAGTTCGGCCCCATGGAGTGTCCGGGAGACGCGGTACCGGTGCGCACCGAGTGAGAATTCGGTCTCCACTTCCACACGGGCACGCGGCGGGGCGTTTCGGCGGCGAAGAGAGGCGGCGGTACCCCGCGCCGCCTTGGTACCGTAGACGGCCCAGGCTAAGGCTTCGAGCAGGGTGGTCTTCCCCGAGCCATTGGGACCGATGATGCCGGTCAAGCCCTCTTCGAAACGGATCTCGGTGGCTTCGTGCTGACGGAAGTTGACGAGGCGAAGGCGGTGAACCTGCATCAGCCCTCCTCGTCCCGGACGACGGACTCGAGGAGCGCCAGACCGGCTTGGACGAATTGCTCGCGGTCCAGCTCGGCCGGGAGGGGACGCTTTCCCAGATAATCACGGAGCACGTCGGCGAGTGGCTGGCGCTTGCCTCCCGGACCAACCCCGATGGTCGTGACGGCATCCGGTCGTCTGAGGTCGAGATGATAGTGCAGGGCCTCCGCCTTGACACGCCGGATCGCGTCGTGGTTCAGACCGCGCGCGACGCTTCGGGGAACGTTGAACACGACCTGCCGCACGATCTGCTCCGCCCAACCCCCTTCAACCCCATCCAGCCGCTCGCGGAGCATCCGATCGAGGTCGGAGGCTTGGACTTCTTCGCCGTAGAGCGGGGGGAGATCGATGACCCGACGCGCAAGGGTTACGGGTCTCCGCGAGACCTTCCCGGCGTCGACGTCCACCATCAGCCAGCCCTTGCCCCCAACCGAGCGACGTCCCTCATCGCGTATCTCGCCCCAGGGATTCGACGTGACATATTCGAGGGCCCCCGCGTACCAAGCACGGTCGTCGACTTGGTGCTGGACATGGTAGTGTCCCAATGCCACATAGCCCCATTCGCTGGCGTGGATCTCCCCAGGTTGCACGAGAGCGGTCCCACCTCCCCACGTGGCTGCCGACGACTCTTTGGGGTATACGCCCACGATCTCCCCGTGCAGGACGAGCACCTGGTGCCTCACGGTGCCCTCAGGACGGAGGCTCGGACGTTCTGCGTCCCGTAAAGCCTGATGGGGAACGGCGAGAACGCTCAGATCGAGCGCGGGGTAGACGAACCGCTGTGCTCCATCCAGCGCCACATCGACACCCAATTCCTGGTAGAGCCGCAGGATGGAACCGGTTTCCGACGATCGGGGCGTGTCGTGGTTCCCGGCGATGACGATGATGGGTGCCTCGGGCAAGGCGGCCCGAATGCGCTGGATCTGTTGAAATGCGAAGACGATGGCCGCGTTGGTGGGCCGGACCTGGTGGAACAGATCGCCAGCAATCACGATCGCATCGGGTCGCTCGTCGATGATGGCGCCCACAGCCAGACGAAATGCATTGGCGACATCCGCTTCGCGCTGGTTGATCCCGAGAGCGTTCTGGCGATGGTACGCTCGAAAGCCTAGATGGACGTCGGCCAGATGTGCGAGTTTCACGGAGCGTACGGGTCGTCGGAAGATCCTACACCACGCACGGTCGGCCGGTTGTCCCGAATCTCAGCGGTGACCGAGCGACCGAGGCAGGCCCGGAAATAGGCCAACACACCCTCGGGCCGAGCGCGTTCGGTCGCGTGCAGTGCTCGTCGGACATCGTCCTCGACCCGCCCACCGACGAGGTCTACCACGACAGCGGTTTCGATCGAAGGGTCGATGGCCCGTAGGCGGCGCGCAATCGCTTGAGGAAAGGGGACCTCTGCCACCGGAGGGAATTGCTCGACACCCTCCCTCCCCTGCATTACCGCAGGACGCGGGAATCGCACAAAGATGGGTTGCGTGAAATGGGGATGACGCACCATCAACTCACCCTTGGGCATCGCCGCCAACTTGGCCTTCGTTGCCGCAGACAGAGTCCCGTAGACTGGCATCGCCAATTCGTCGGCATCCATTCGGCCGAACATCGCCGTCGCGGCGTTCCCAACGACTCTTCGGTGTACCTGCGACCGGAATTGCTGCGCCGAAAACAGGACGAGGC